>JADGNO010000283.1 GCA_017883405.1 Occallatibacter sp.
CAATACTGCCTGCGGATTTGGCATCAATGTCAAGGTGATCGAAGCGGAAGTGCTCGAGTGGTGCGTTCGCGTAGGCACTGACGTTGAACGCAGTGGTAGCGCCGGTTGCCTTGATGTTCCAGATATGCACGTTTCTGAAATGCGGCAGTCCTTGCTGGGGCGAAACGGGCATCGCGAGCACTTTATAGTAAGTCGGGACGTTCTTGATATCCGGAGGTAGAGTGGCGTAACTGTAAGTGGGATTCCAATTCATCGTTATATGAATCGGAACAGCCACACCATCAAGCGTCAGGTCGTGAATTCGTATGTCGCTGGCATGGCCTCCGCGTGTGCGCGCCGACTTGAACAGAACTCCCGACGGCACTCCGCTGAGTGCCGTTATGTTATATGCCTCTATATTGTGGAAACCGCCAGACGTTTCACTGCCGAAGGTGATGGCTGCGGCGCCACGCCGAATAATCGAGTTGCGAATGACGATATCTTCTGTGGGCCGATTAACGCGCAGGCCATCGGAATCGCGACCGGCCTTCAGACATAGTGCGTCATCATTCACATCGATGTCGGCATGTTCCACTAGCACCCCGCGCGACGAGTCGATATCAATGCCGTCGGTGCTTGGCCCCTTGCCGCCTTCATTGTTGCGAATAATCACCCCATCCACCTGAATATTGTGTGAGTAGAGAATTTGAACAGTCCAGAATCCAGATCGCTTCAGTTCGATACCGCCGCCAAGTTGCACTTGCGAAGAATTCTGAATCAGTATCAATCGCGGCCGACGTGCATCGTAATCTGCCGCCCAGCGCAACCCTCGCGGCTCATAAGTCGCACGGAGGTCCCAATAAGATTTCCACCATAGCGGCCCATCACCGTCGATAGTGCCCTTTCCGGTGATAGTTACTCCCTGCTGGTCCCGGACGTTAATCAGCGCCGCAGGCCATGTCATCTCTATACCGGCAATGCGGGTCGGCAACATGGGATAATCGTCGAGCTTTTCCGATCCGAGGATGGTAGCGCCTTCCGGCACAAGAAGCGTAACTCCCGACTTGAGGAACAACGATCCTGACAGATATATGCCGGGTTCAAAGGTGACGGTTCCGCCAGCGATTGCGGCGCGGTCAATTGTCTTCTGAATCGAGGTAGTATCAAGTGTTGAGCCGTCTCCCTTTGCTCCATACTCATTCACCGCGAATAACTTCTTCACGGGTATTGGTGTCGCGGGTAACTCAAAATCAGCCTCGGAGTCGGGATGCGCCGGGTCGATGTCGGAGACACTCGGGTCGAGCAGTTCGGCAATTGGAATCTTATTGATGCGAATTCCGAGCGCGACACAACGCGCTAACTCATATGCGCCGTACTTGTTGAAGTGAGTATCGTCGCTGATAGCCTCAGTCTGGTTTGGGAACGCGTCCGCCGGATAGTGCATGAATGCCTTGAGTGTGCCGTCGGGGCCCATTGCTTCAAACATGGTCTTGCTCATCGCGTTCAGATCAATCAATGCCACGTCTTGCGCCGCGGCAATCTCGCGCATCGCGGCAGGATACCCATCAAGCGAGTTAGAAATCCTGTTATCGGCATCGAATGTGCGACGATTCATGCTTGTCACAAGCACCGGCGTTGCTCCTTTGTCGCGAGTCTTCCGGATGTAATCGATGAGCAGTTGCTTGTAGTCATCGAGCGAAACGGTGTGAGGTTTTTGATCATTGTGACCGAATTGCATGAACATGTAGTCGCCGGGCCGCAGCAGTGACATGACCTTGGCAAGTCGCTGTTCGGTGACGAAGCTTCGGATTGTCTCACCGGACTCAGCATGGTTCGCAATCACAATTCCCGGCTTGAAAAAGCGCGGCAGCATCTGGCCCCATGCCGCCCACGGCTCTATGTCCTGATCGACTACGGTTGAATCACCAGCAAGATAAATAGTCGACTCGTGAATTGGCTCGACAGAGATGGAGCGAAAGCTTGGATGATCTCCATTGAATTCAACCGTCAGCTTCCTATCCCAATCCAGATTTCCGATTTCGCGTGGTTTGAGCTTAACCAAGTTCGCTGGGTCGCCGTCTATCTCCGGCATTCTCACATTCGTGTCGAAGGTGCGCGTGTCTGATCCGTTCGCCTTCACCGCAATCTTCTCGAGCATCAGCCTGCGTGCCTCAGCCCAAACCGTGGTGACTGATTCCCGGCCGCCGCCGAGAATGACGGTAACTCGATAGCTTCCTTCCGATAGGGGAATCGATAAGAAGAACGGCTTATCGCTGGAGCAGGAGTTTGCGCCAACTTCGGGAGCGGCTGCCAGATCGAAACCTGCAGTGGTGGAGGAATAAAGTGAGGAATCTGTCAAGCGAATTTCTCCTGGCTTCGCGACTCCGCAAACAAGCGTTTGAGTCCGAGCAGAAGCGACTGACCAGCAAACCAAGGTGAGGTACAAAAGGCGCTTCATTTTCTCCCCGCGTGAGAGCATGCGCAACGATATATATATCCTAGAGCGCGCATGCTGCAAGTTTTCCATTTCATTGTTGCGCCGCCGGATCATAGCGTGGACATAATACGCGAAGTGCCTGGCGTTAGGATAAGAAGTGGAGGCAAATCTGATGCTCATCGTTCACGTGCATGTGCAAGTGAAACCCGAGTCGGTCGCAGAGTTCAGGCAGGCCACGATCGAGAATGCTCGCAACAGCGTTCAGGAGCCTGGTATCGCGCGCTTCGATGTAGTCCAGCAGCAGGACAACGAAACGAACTTCGTGCTGGTCGAAGTCTATCGCACGCCGGATGCTGCAGCTGCACACAGAGAAACAGCGCACTACGCGAAATGGCGGGATACGGTGGCGGACATGATGGCTCAGCCGCGCCAGAGAACCACTTTCAACACAGTTTTTCCCGATCCGCAAGGCTGGTAGAAAAGTGCGCTTTGAATTCGCAACCGCAACGCAGATCATTTTCGGCGAGGGTACTGCCGCCGGTCTCCCTGAGTTGGTGCGCACGTTCGGCACACGTCCCATGGTAGTCACCGGCGCTTCAACGGACCGCGCAGCATGGCTCATTTCGGCACTCGCGGCGGAAGCGTTTGCCGTGCCCAGCGAACCTACAGTTGAATTGGTGCGCGAGGGCGTAAAGCGCATACGGAGCGCTGGCTGCGATGTTATTGTGTCGATTGGCGGAGGCAGCGCAATCGACGCCGGAAAAGCGATTGCCGCGATTGCGACCAATGGCGGCGAGCCGCTGGAGTTTCTGGAAGTGGTGGGAAGAGGGCGCACAATCAGCACTCCGCCTTTGCCGTTCATTGCTGCGCCAACAACAGCGGGCACGGGCAGTGAGGTAACGCGAAACGCAGTGCTTGGCTCAATCGAGCACGGCGTGAAAGCGAGCCTACGAAGTCCGCTCATGTTGCCGCGCGTTGCGCTGGTCGATCCTGAACTTACTTACGAAATGCCGCGGACAATAACCGCATGCACCGGGCTTGATGCTCTAACGCAGCTAATTGAGCCTTATGTGAGCTCGCGTGCCAATCCACTGGTTGATGCACTTTGCATGGACGGAATCAGGCGTGTCGGCGGTGCACTTCGCCGTGCCTACAACGACGGTGGAGATCGAGATGCGCGCAGCGACATGGCACTCGGAAGTCTGTTCGGCGGCCTTGCACTTGCGAATGCGGGATTAGGAGTTGTGCATGGTTTTGCCGCACCACTCGGAGGTTCGTGGAAGGCGCCACACGGCGCACTCTGTGCTGCACTACTGCCGCATGGGATGGCCGCGAACGTCGCCGCACTTCGACGGCGTGCACCACAGCATCCCGTACTGGAGCGTTATGTGGTCATCGCCCGTCTTCTCACCGGCCGGCCTGAAGCAAGCGCGGAAGATGGCATTGAGTGGGTGCGATCGCTTTGCGCGGAACTCAACGTGCCAGCGCTACATACATGGGGCATAACTGAAGCCGATCTGCCCGGAGTAGTTGAAAAAGCAGCGCACGCTAGCAGCATGAAGGCAAACCCTCTGCCACTTACCAGTGGGGAGCTATTAGAGTTAGTAACTTCAGCATTGTGAGTTATACGCGACTTATTTACTTAGTCACGGGAAGTGCATAACATGCGAGCCGCATTGACAATGAAACGCTCACGCAGCAGCGGCTGAATACCTCGCACGGCCTGAAAGAGAATTCTCCCTTGCTGCAGTTGCGCGCTAAATGTAGCTGCACCCAATTTCGTATCGTGGTCGCGGCCAAAGCCGGCGATAACATCCACGCCCGGACCGTCAACCATCAGACCAGTGGCTTCCTGGAAATCCACCTGATACTCCCATTTCATTATCTGGTTAGTGGGAAGGCCGTGATAGGCCTGATGATCCTTCACAAATACCCAGGTTCCCATCCAGCAGCCGCGGCTTTCACCCGCCCGGCCGGCATAAGTGAATGCGCCAGCCTCAGACAAGGCCTTGGCTGCCGAGTCAGCCCCGACAGCGCCGCGCGCTAACACAAGCAGCGGCAAACCTCTTTGAACCCTCTCAATGAGTTGCGTAGGTTCCTCGCTGCTGGAGGCGAGCCAGATTGCCAGGTCATACTTTCCTTGCGCTTCAAAATCCGCAGCGGTTAACGCACCGTGCGGAACCATCGCTCTGAAGAAGTCCAAGTCTCCGAGCACTGCCGCATGAAGCACCCTCTCATGCCGAGGCGACGGATCGACAACGAAGATCCGCGTGGTGCCCTCAGCGGACTTTGCGCCGTTGAGTGTCAATCTAAGTTCGTAGTGTCCTTCCGCAGTAAGCGGTAGGCACTCGACTGCCTCGGCAACTGGATACGCAAACTGATTACGCACAAACTGCGGGACTGGATAATTGCTAAGAATGGTGGCCTTCCCCGTTGGATCTGTAATGCTCAGCGTCAACCTGCCGGTGATAGGTTCATGTGTTTCATTCAGCAGGAAAAGGTCGAGCAGAAAGCTCTCCCCAGGTTTATGCACCACTCCGAGCGGCTGGACTACCGGTCGTAAAAGTTCAAGCGCACTGCGTATCAGCGCTGAATTGCCTTTGAAGTTGCGCTGATTGTCAACGAGGCCGCTGTGGCTATCAATGGGCTGATCTTCCCAACCATTAATCACAAGAAAATCACTGGCATCGTCGGTGCGAATTACCTGCAGGATTCTGCCCCAAGTATCGTAGAGTTTGTCGCCCGCGTCTTTAAATAACGCTGAGGCAGTAGGAAATGCTGTACGAAAACCCCATTTATCGAGAAAGCGATCATACGTTTCCAGAATGCGTTCGTGATCGGCGCGATCAAAGCTATGACCGCCGCCCGCGAGAATGGAATCGAGTTTAGTAGCGTGATTATCCGGCGCAGCCCAACCCAGCATCTCACCCTGCATGCTGATCTCGCGACGATTGCCGCTGTATTGCGTGAACTCGCGCGGGTTCTTGTAGAGACTGTCTTGCCAAACGCCCGCACCGCCCACCGTATGCGCATCTGCCCAGCCGGAATAGCCTTTTCCATCTTCAACATGGATGGTGTCGTTATAGGGCAGCATAAAGGCCTGGTTGTTGGTTCCAATGCCGGAATGCAAAACAACTGTGCGGCTTGGATCGGCCTGGTGCATGGCGCGAAGCACATTGAAGATGCGCGGATTGCGAAGGTCGGGATTGCGCTCGTTCTGCAGGTTGTACATCACGACTGAAGGATGGCTGCGATGATCGCGAATCATGCGCAGGATACGAAAACGCATATAGCGCTGGCTCCAAGTGTTCGGTTCGCCGCCATTGCCTGAGGTATCGATAGGTGGCGGGGTTGGATCCGCAGGCCGCATGAAATAAAGTTCTCCGTCGTCGAGGAAGGAGAGCACGCCACCGCCTGGCTCCATGTAGCGAAGCAGCCCTAGCTCATCGTCCTGCTGCAACTCTTCATGCTTACCGAGATTGCGATGGTATTGCAGCGCGTTGAGCCCGAGAGCCTTGGCTGCCATGTCGCCCTTGCGAGCGAGCTCCGGCGAAGGCCACAGCCCGTTGAATCCCCAGGTGCCGAATTCGATTGCCGAGTACATTCGGATGCGCTGCCCGTTGAGCATCAGCATCGCATTGGTACCGATTCCTACAGGCTCAAACCAGCGGAAGCCAAAAACCCTTTCACGACTGTCACGTGCCTGCACGTCTCTAATCCCTGTATCAAGCTGGGCTCGTATCCGGTAAAGGTGAGGATTCTCAACCGACCAAAGCTTCGCATCGGGAACTTGCAACGTTGCCTGCAAAACTGTGCTTGCTCCCGCTGCGATCTCCATTTGCGCCACGGCTGTCGCAAGCACCGACTCAGATTCACGATCAAGAACTGAAAACCGAATGCGAGCATTTGCCGCGCGCGCAAGCGTGTTGTGTACTTCAGCGTGGGCCCGGACGCTTGTGGTTTGCGACGTGTTGAGCACCCACAGATCACTTAGAAAAATCTTGTCGTGAATGTGAAGCGTGATGCCACGATCCACTCCGCCAAAGCCGCGGCCGGCATGGAACTCTTTCGCACCCCAGCGTAATTTGGTGTAGTCGCGCCAATCGTAAACGCCTCCCGGCTGCGTGATGCGCAGGGCCAATTGGTTCACACCCGGTCGCAGCATGGGCGTGATGTCACATTCGTACGAGATTTCCGCTATGAGATCGTAGCCGGCTAGCTTTCGGTTAACGAAGACCTCCACACGTTGACGGTAGCCGCGAATACAAAGAGTAACCTGCCTGCCATGCGCTGCGGCAGGCAACTCGAAATCGCGCCAGAACCACGATACGCCGCGATATGCCCCGTTCATCACCCTCGGGTCGGTGTCGGCATATTCGTACTCTGCCTTTGTATATGGCCGAGAGCCAAGGCGGCCCCAGTAATACTGCTCAACCGAGGCGGGCAACGTTACTGGAATACCCTGCTGGGAGTTGAGTGCATTCCAGCCTCCGGTCGGCGGATGCGCGGGAAGTGATGCCAGGTTGAGCTCGTCTGGCAAATAGAGCTCATCATGTTCCCATGCGGCTTCGGTGTCGGGCCATAAGCGCCATCCATCGTCAGGGATGCTGATCGTCGATTCAGATTTCCCGGCAGCCATCATGCTCTTACGAGTGAGCGCCGTAGCCGCAGCGCCTACCGTGCCAATCTGAACAAATCGTCGCCGCGAGATCTTCCCACGGCTGCTCATATGCTTCCCTCGCGAGAGGATCGATCCGCCGGCGTCGTTACAGAAATGCGAAGTGGAGCCGGGTTTAAAACCAGCCCTCGTGATGCTGCGAGTGCTTGTATGTACTTTCGCCCATCGTCGTATTCAGCTTCTGTGTTCATGTGCTCAAGCATTAATGGAATGTCCGCATCAAGGCGCGCAATTTCATCTATATATGTTCCGTAATCGATTTGACCGCTTCCCGGTGCGACCTCTTTGAAGCGCACGTTGTATTCAATAATCCACTTGAGGTCTTTCCCGTGGCAGGAAACGATCCAGGGCCCGAGTTTTTTAAAGCACTCACGAATGAAGGCGGAGTTCTCGTAAAACCTGCGTGGCGAATTGATGCCGTTGCAAATATCGAGATGAACCGCAAACGCCTTTCTGTCCACTGCCTTCATTAGTTCGAGATATGCATCGGGTCCATCCGGAAGATTCCAACCCATCATTTCGATCGTGAAGCGGGTTCGCTTCGGCTTCACATGATCCAGGATGTAGCGACAATTCTGAACCGTTTGATCAAAGAATTCCTCGGAGAGATTGCGCGGATCAGGCCCGTACCAGCTGTCCTTGTTGAATGATCCAGCAATGTCCACGCAGCAGCGTGCACCGATCTCATCTGCGAGTGCGCAGCGCTGAACCACGTATTCAAGATTGGCACTGCGTTTCGCCGTATCCGGATCGAGCATGTTACGCCAGGCGCCTACTTCAGCGATGATTACGTTCTCGGCCGCGAAACTTCGCTCAATTTCCCTCACTGTCTTAAGGTCATCCAGCGTGGCGAATTCAGGACAATAGGCGGCCCCATAGCCCAGCCTGCGATGTTCTCTTGCGAGGAGCGCGGGATCATCGGTCTTCAGGAATATCGGTCCGCCAAGTCGAAAGCTTCGGCGCGCGCCTGCAGCCTCTTTTGCGGCGCCACCTACCGATGCCGCCAACACACCTGCCATGCCTATCTTCATTGCCGAACGCCTGGTGATGCTCACTTACGCCTCCCGGAACCACCACGTATTGTATACGCTGTTCAATTGTCAATTGGCATGACCATTCAAAGGTATCGGCCGGCGAAATTCGAATAGTATTAATTGGCGCGCAGATCGATTCCAATCCGGTTTCTCTGCCGAGGATGGAAGTCTATGTCTAATCTATTTGCATTCTTGTTTGCCATTGCTTCGATGGCGCATCCGGCCCAGACGCAGCACTCACCAAGTCAGGAAGTTGAAGTCTCTCTTGTCCAGGAAGGTGAGCCGGGGCCGGCCTCTCACCATGGATGGGACAAGATCGAGGCTGCTCTTTCTGCAAAAGACATGCGCTTCGAAAGGGTATCGACTCCCGCCGAAGCTCACGGCCAGGTTGTGATCGAAGCCGGGCTGCCTTCCAGTCTGGTAGCCCGGAGGCTTCATTCACTCGGAATCAATATCGCTGAGAAACCTGAGTCTCTGGTGATTCACAAGGTGATCGCCAACGGGAGGCAAGCGCTCATGCTCGGCGGCCGCGATGATCGCGGTTTGATGTACGCATTGCTCGAGGTCGCGGACCGGATCGGGTGGACAAAGGATAGAAACGCACTTCTTAGCGAAGTGCGCGACACGGTGGAGTCTCCCGACGTGGCAGATCGCGGATTGACGATTTTCACGATGCAAAAGCACCAGTACGAGGATCGGCTGCATGACGCGAATTATTGGGTGAAATATTTCGACATGCTGGCCGATGATCGCTACAACACGATCGAAGTGAAATTCGCCTATGAGGCGAACGGCTACAACTGCCCCGTCTATCCGTACTACATCGACGTAAAGGGATATCCCGATGTGAAAGTGACAGGTCTCAGTAAGGAAGAACAACAGCAGAATCTCAGCGATCTGCATCGGCTTGTTCGTCTGGCCCACGAGAGAGGTATTCGCGTTCAATTCGGAATCTGGTGCCACTACAATCGCTTTACGCCGACATTTGAATCCTTCGACCACGCAAAAGAGACACCATTTACCGTGAGCGGTCTTAACGAACGGAATTTGATTGCGTACACGCTGACGGCGATCAAGCAGTTTCTGCGCGAGTTCAACGAGATCGATAGCGTGCAGCTGCTGATGATGGATGAGTCCGGCTTGAAGACCGAGGACATGAAGGAGTTCTGGAAGAACATCTACCCGGCCTTGAAAGATGCGGCGCCAAATCTCCAATACGAGCTTCGCGCCAAGGGGGTGTCAGACGATCTGATAAAGCAAGGTCTCGACCTCGGGTTAAAGATCAGGGTCAATACGAAGTTCTGGGAGGAGCAGGTAGGGCCTCCGTTCTTCCAGACGCATGTGCAGGAGCTGGACCAATTCAATCGGCGCGGTGGCTATGCGGACATGCTCAAATATCCGCGCAATTACAAACTGCATTGGACGCTATGGACGGCAGGCACGACGCGGGTTCTACTCTGGGGTAACCCTGAGTATGTAAGGCGCTTTGCCAACGCAACTCACCTTGGAGATTCGGACGGTTTTGACATCTATGAACCGTTGGCGACCAAGATGGCGGGGCATCCGCACGACATGAAGCCTTTCGAATTGCTCGCGCCGCAGTACCGCTATTACGATTACGAGTTCCAACGCTATTGGTATTTTTTCAAACTTTTCGGACGCCTGACCTACAACCCGCAAACACTCCCAGAAGAATGGGACCACGACTTTGTGGCGCACTACGGCAGCGGCACGGCCCCTTACATAGTAGATGCCCTGAAGCGCGCCAGCGAGATCTTACCCGAGATTGTTGCGTACTGCCGACCGGCCGAGCACTACTCGACCACGCGCGGTTGGGCGGAGCGCCAACGAGAAGGCGATCTGGCGGAATACGCAGATGCAACACCCAGCGATACCGAGCAGTTTGAAAGCGTCCAGGATGCCGCTTACGATATCCTGAACAACCGGCGTTCAGCCAAGATGACGCCCGCAAGAACTAGCGCGTGGTTTACGCAGTCGGCGCGCGACGTGAGGAGCCAGATATCCAAGGCCGAACAAAGTGCAGGTCCACAGCCCAACAAAGAATTCGTTTCGACGATTGTCGACTTGAAGATCCTATCGGATCTGGCCGAGTACCATTCGCATCGCGTGCTGGCGGGATTGAGTATGGCCCTATACGAAAAGACTCACGACTTAAACATGCTCGATGACGCTATTCGGCGCGAGAGCGAAGCGGTAGATGCGTGGGCCAAAATCGTTCAGGATGCGGGAGACGTCTACAGCTACGACCTGATGATGGGACTTCCTCAGTTCGACTTAAGCGGCCACTGGCGCGACGAACTGGCAAAGCTCAAGAACGGCCTTGAAGCTCTGAAAAGGCAGCGGCCGGACTATCAGTTGATCGCGCGAAGGACGATCGGAAAATACTACCTCGGCAAAGGCCAGCCAGAACCGGGTTATGAGCCCCTCACCGCAGCGAGTTCGCCCGGACTGATTGAACGGGCTGGAACCGGCCTCGTTGCCATTGATGTGCCAAATGGCCGCTACGAGGTAGCGGTGACTGTACGCGATGAAATGGCAACTCACGGGCCAATGTGGATTGAACTGAATGGCGTGAACTACAGCGATATGTTTTCAGTGTCTGCCGGGTCGCCTGCTCAGCGGACGATGGAAACGACAGTCGTGGATGGAAAGCTGAAGATACTTTTCGATCACGCTACTAGCGCGGATTGGCGTGCCGGCACAATCGTCGTTACGCGAGTGGACCCATTGATCGCGCACGCACCGGTCGCGCGCCTGGCGACTGGGCAGGATCTGAAGCTTCGTGCCACGGTAGCAGGAGTTGTGCCGATCGAAAGCGTGCGGGCAATCGTCGGCGACTCCCGGCATGGATTTCAATCCGTCCCTCTGCAACGCGTGGAACAGATCTATGAAGCAACGATTTCTGCGTCGAAGCTCAGCCCAGACGCGTCCTATTTTCTCCAGGCCGTCGATTCCTCCGGCCGTACTTCTATTTATCCCGAAGACGGAGATCTGCATCCGATTCAAGTCGAAATATCAAGCGACAGTCAGCCACCTGTGCTGGTGCACAAGCCCGTTCTATCGGCGGAGGCGTCTCGCCCGCTGCATATCACTGCCATAGTCCAAGACCTTTCCGGTGTGAAATGGGTTCACCTTCGTTATCGCGGAGTAAGTGAACACCAGGACTATAAAACACTCAATATGCTTTCGACAGGCCTGGCAAATGAATATGACGCCATCATCCCGGGGATCGACGTGGACCCGCACTTCGATCTGATGTACTTCTTCGAAGTTATGGACAACGCTGGCAATGGCCGCATCTATCCCGACATGGACAAAGAAACGCCTTACATCACCGTGAAGATGAAGCACAGCAAGGAATAACTACAGGTAGGACTATCCCCGTGCATAGCGCCGTAGACCCGATGGCCGCCAGGCAGTGTGAGAGAGGAAGGCAGGATTGGCGCGAAGATAACGCTTTCACAGACGCTTCGAATCTTGCGCAAGCCTGTGCGGCCGATAGAACCGGCGCGCTCACACTTCCGCAGGACGTACTCAAAGCAGCTCGAGCTTGAACAGTAGCGCAGCAAAGGCGGCCGAAATTCCGGCCGCCTTTGTAGTTTGAGTTGAATTGAGATTTATGGCTGATACCAAGTTCCTGTAGTCACCGAATTTCCGTTGCTGTCGTTGGCCGTAACGGCCCAGGTGTACTGGTTTCCTACTGTCAGATTGCCCAGCGACGGCGAGCGATAGCAACGTAGCCGCTGCCGTGACCGATTGGAACGGCGCGGGCCTTCTATCTACCTGGACATTGTTCCTCGGCATTTTCCCATCCGGCAGTTCGCCGGCGTAGAATTTGGTCTCTGTCAAGGCTGCTAAATTTGCCTGCGTTAAAAGAAGATGAAAGGATATATCCGCAATGAGAGTTGATCGCCGCAATTTCCTCATGACTGTTGCGGGAACCGGGGCTCTGGCCCTTTCTCCGCGCACTATACAAGCCGAAGAACAAGTGAGCCGTGCCACGCGCGGGATGCCGACCCCGCGTATCAAGGACATCAGCGTCATTGAATGTGCGCCCGCAGGAGTTCGTCTCACCGTGGTGAAGATCACTACCGACCAGGACGGACTTTACGGCTATGGATGCGCCACGTTCACGCAACGCGCCGACCTGGTGAAGCCCGCAGTTGAAAAGTACCTCAAGCCGTTTTTGCTGGGAAAAACCACGGACCGCATCGAAGACATCTGGCAATCCTGCTACGACAGTTCCTACTGGAAGAACGGGCCAGTGCTGAACAACGCCATCAGCGGAGTTGATCAGGCACTTTGGGACATCAAAGGGCGCCAGGCCGGAATGCCTGTGTATCAGCTCGCGGGCGGTAAGTGTCGCGAGGCGGCTGACTGCTACGCACACGCCAGCGGCGAAGATTTTGAAGATGTAGTGGCCGACGCGAAAAAATTTATTGGCCAGGGATTCAGAAACATTCGTGTGCAGGTTGGCCTTCCTGGGATGGCGGGGTACGGTTCGTCGCACAGCCAGACCGGCAAAGTCACGGCGTTACACGACAAGCCGCTTTTCGACCGGGAATTGCAGGTTCGGCGCGCGCTGAAGCTGCTGGAAACCTGCCGCCGCGAGCTTGGGGATGAGATTGAATTGCTCCATGACATGCATGAGCGTCTTTCGCCGAATGAAGCGGTTCAGTTCTGCAAGCAGGCGGAGCAATACCGGATGTTCTTTCTTGAAGATCCTCTGTCGCCGGAAGACATCGGCTATTTTCGCCAGATCCGCCAGAACTGCGCCACGCCAATCGCCATGGGTGAACTCTTTAACAGCCCGCACGAATGGCAGCCGTTGATTACGGAGCAACTGATCGACTACATCCGCGTTCATGTTTCGCAAGCGGGAGGATTCAGCCCGGCACGCAAAATTGCGATCATGGCGGAACAGTTCGGTGTCAAAACTGCGTGGCATGGCCCGGGCGACGTTTCGCCGGTGGGACACATGGCTAATGTAACGCTCGACCTGGTGAGTTATAACTTCGGCATTCAAGAGTATTCGCCATTCAACGAGCGAACGCAGGCCATCTTTCAGGGATGCCCCGAAATGCGCGACGGCTATTTGTGGGTAAGCGAGAAGCCGGGATGGGGCATCGAAATCGACGAAAAGGAAGCCGCGAAATCTCCTTTCAAGAATGACCCCTTAAACGGGGGATGGGGCGAGATTCGCCTTCGCGACGGAACTGTCATTAAGCAATAGAAATTCGCAGGCAGCCTGCTCAATGATCTGGCGATGCGTGACAGCCAGTAGGCGATACTGGACGCGTGACACTTGACTGGAACAGTGGTTCGCTTGCCGAGGGCCTCCGATGCTATCGAGAGGCCAGGTTTTTTGACGCGCATGAGCACTGGGAGAGCGTTTGGCTGACGTTAGATGGTCAGGAGAAACGCTTTCTTCAGGCGCTCATTCAAATCGCGGCCGCCTTTCATCATCTGCAGCGCGGCAATCGCGCCGGCACGGCCTCACTGTTGCGCAGAGCACACATCAGGCTTTCGCATTGCCCTGCTGTTTTTGGAGGGATTGAAGTTGCGCCGCTTCGCGAAGAAGTGAGCGCGTGGATTCCAGGAATTGAAAATGGATCATTGGCCGACGACGCGGCCTGTCCTCGCATCTGCCCGGTAGTTGTGCGGCTGGACACTTAGTCACCAACCGCACACTCTCCGATGGAACACATTTACTGCGCAGCAGCTTGTGATTTGATCAGTTCATCAAGATAGTCCGGCTTGTCTTCAATTCGCACCAGGTGCGGATATTGCGGGCCGCCGTGATAGTTCACATTAAACGTGTGGATGTAATCGTCTGACACCACCTGCAGCGAGATGGGTTCCTTACTGG
>JADGNO010000284.1 GCA_017883405.1 Occallatibacter sp.
GCAAAACCAGGGTCACGCCGCCCAGCGACTGGCCTGTGAAGTGGGGCATCAGAAACGCTTGCGGTGGCGCGGATTCGGTCGTCAGTAAGCTGATCTTGGGCGCAGCGATGCCGCTGGCATTCGGTGGGGGGCTTTGGCCCAGCACCTGGTCCGCGGGTGCGCCACGCATTGCAATCTGCGCTACTGCGCCCACGTCCAAACCGCGGCGCCGTATGTTGATCTCCGCTGCCCGCTGGCTTTCTCCGAGCACGTTGGGAATCTCCACCCGTTGCGGACCCAGACTCTCTGCGACCCGTATTTGCCAGCCCCGGCGCACTTGCGTGCCTGGAGGTGGGAGTTGCGAAAGAATTCTCCCTTCAGGAACCGTGGCACTGTAGTACTGCCGTTCGACATCCATCTGGAAACCGGCCGTGTCGGCACTCCTCCGCGCCTCGGCCGGAGTTTTACCCACTAGGTCGGGGACAGCCACCTCACGTCCGTGAATGGCAAATCGCATCGCTGTCAATGCCGACACCAGCGCCACTACCAGCAGCACCAGCGCAAGCAAGACGAATCGGAAGAAGCACTTCATTTTGTGGGTCTGATTATAGCCCTCCGTTTCTTGAGCTCTCGATGCACATCGTGAGGGAGCGCGCCGCCTCAGTTCCGCTCCTCCACTTATACTGTTGCCATGTCTCCTGAGACGGATCTGCTGGCTTCCTTGTTGCGTTACTGGGGCTACGATTCGTTTCGGCCTTTGCAGGAGCAGATTGTGCGCAGCCTGCTCGAAGCCCGCGACACCTGCGTGGTCATGCCCACCGGCGGCGGCAAATCACTCTGCTATCAATTACCAGCGCTGGTGTCAGGGCAGACCGCCGTTGTGATCTCACCGTTGATTGCGTTGATGCAGGACCAGGCAGCCCAGCTTGCGCAAATGGGAATCCCAGCCGCCGTCTTGAATAGCTCTCTGACCAGCGAACAGCAATCGCTGGTCATGCAGAAGGCAAGGGCGGGCGAATACCGGATGCTGTATCTTTCGCCGGAACGGCTGGCACGGGCCGATACCATCGGCTGGTTGCAACGTGTACCCATTGCATTCTTTGCCATTGACGAGGCCCACTGTATTTCAGAATGGGGGCACGAGTTTCGTCCCGAATACCGGCAGTTGAGCAGCCTGCGTGTCCATTTTCCAGACCGCCCGATCGCGGCCTTTACGGCAAGCGCGACCCGACGGGTTCGCCACGATATTCTCAGTCAGCTCCAACTGCGTGACCCGGCAAAATACATCGCCAGCTTTCATCGCGCCAATCTGCGATATGTGGTCAAGGAATGCGATGGGCGATCGCAGTCGAATCTGCTGCTCGCGGTGCTGCGAAACTACTCCGGCGATAACCTGATTATTTACGCGCCGACCATCGTCAAGGTCGAAGAGACTGTGGATTTCCTGGAGGAGCAGGGAATTCCCGCAGTTGCCTATCACGGCAAGATGGAAACAGACCTGCGAAGGAGCAATCAGGAACGCTGGATGGCGGACGAAGTGCGTGTGCTGGTGGGCACGATCGCCTTTGGATTAGGCATTAACAAGGCCTCAGTGCGCTCGGTGATTCACCTCTCGTTGCCCAAGTCGATCGAGCAGTATTATCAGGAGGCGGGGCGCGCCGGACGCGATGGGCTTCCGGCGGATTGCATTTTGCTTTGGCAAAAGCGTGACGCTGGCCTGTTGGCGTACTTCATCGAGCAAGTCACCGATCCCGCCGAGAAGGAGCGCGCCTGGCAGCGCTATCACACTATCCGCCGCTTCGCTGAGTCGAATAGTTGCCGCCATCGTCAGATTTGTTTGCATTTTGGGGAGACTCCGAAGTGGACGGAGTGCGGCGCGTGTGACATTTGTAGCGGCACGCCTGAGTGGCTGTCAGAACCTGCGGAGGCTAAGCGGACCAAGCCCCCATTGGTTGCCGTTGGTGTAAGCCTCGTGCAGCAGCCTGGGCAGGCAGAACGGCCGGTTGCGGCGGATTTCGACCCTGAACTGCGCGAGTATCTTCGCCAGTGGCGCAGTGCGGTCGCGAAGCAGGAAAATGTTGCCGCTTTCGTTATCATGCACGATACTTCGCTCGCAGAGATCTGCCGCAAGCGCCCGGCGTCGCTGGCTGAGATTCGAGGCGTCTCGGGCTTCGGCGAGCGCAAAACCGATCACTACGGCCAACAGATCCTCGATGCGCTGGAGCGTTTCCGTAACGGTGTGCGAGCCACGGCTTTGTCGGAGAAGAAGTCGAAGCCTGCGGACGATACCATTCGATTGCTGGCGGAAGGCCACTCCTTCGAAGAGATTGCGAAGATTCGCGGCCGGCAACTCAAGTCCGTGATTGACCTGGTGGCAGGCCTGGTGGAAAAAGGAGAACTACAATTCCAAAACGGTTGGGTTGATGACGGCAAGCGGGCAAGCATCGAGGAGGCCTGCTCCCGCCTGGGCATGGAGTGGCTGAAGCCGCTCAAAGAAGCGCTGCCACCGGAGATTACTTATGAAGAGATCCGACTCGTCGCGGCACGACTGCGACGAGAACAACGGAAGACCGCATAGTGTTCACCGATATGAAACCTGGTTTATGATGAACTTGTTCCTGCTCCAACTGGGACTTCACTTATGAGCGCTCCGACCATTCCCGCAGAGAAAACAGGCCTCACCCGCGAAGAAATCAACCGCAAGCAGAAGGAATACATATTTCCTTCGGTCACGAATTACTACTCCGATCCGCTGCCCATGGACCACGGCGTCATGCAGCATGTTTGGGACGCCGAGGGCAAAAAGTATCTCGACTTCTTGGGTGGCATCGTGACCATCAGCGTGGGCGACTGCAATCCGCGCGTCGTCTCGCGCACCAAAGCTCAGATCGACCGCCTGCAGCACGTCTCCACCTGCTTTCCCAATGAGCCGATGGTTACTCTGGCGGAAAAGCTGGCGCAGATCACGCCTGGAGCTTTGAAGAAGTCCTACTTCACCAACAGCGGCACTGAGGCCAACGAGACCGCGATCCAGGTGGCGCGCATGCACACCGGAAACTTCGAAGTGGTCGCACTGCGTCACGGCTACAGCGGACGCTCTTCACTCACACGCGGACTTAATGGGATGAACACCTGGCGGCGGGGCACGATCGAAGTTGGCATCGTTCATGCAATGAATCCATACTGCTATCGTTGCCCGCTAGGATTGAAGTATCCCGACTGTGAGGTCGCATGCGCCAAGGATATCGAGAACACGATTCAGTTTTCGACTTCAGGACGCATCGCCGCCTTTCTGGCTGAGCCCATCCAAGGCGTCGCCGGCTTCATCACGCCTCCGAAAGAATATTTCAAGATGGCCTTCAGCATCGTGAAGCAATATGGAGGCGACTTCATCTCCGATGAAGTGCAGACCGCCTGGGGACGCACTGGCCACAAATGGTTCGGGATCGAACACTGGGAAGTTGAGCCGGACATGATTACCTCAGCCAAAGGTCTGGGGAACGGCGTGCCGATTGGGCTGACCGTTGCCAAGCCCGAGATCGCCGATTCATTTCAAGGGCTAACCATCTCGACCTTCGGCGGCAATCCGGTCACTTGCACCACCGCAAAAGCTGTCATCGACGTGATCGAAGAAGACGACTTGCGAACCAATGCCGCTGTGGTTGGTGGCTATTTCCGCAAGAAACTGGAAGAACTACAGCAGAAGCACCCGCTGATTGGCGACGTTCGCGGAATGGGCCTGATGCAGGCGCTCGAATTGGTCGAGGACGGTACGACCAAGCAGCCTTCGCCAGCGGGCACCAACGCCGTCATGGAAGAAGCTCGCAAACGCGGCCTGCTGATCGGCAAAGGCGGCTTCTACGGCAACGTTATCCGAATGTCGCCGCCGCTAAACATTTCGAAGGCAGACGTGGACGAAGCGGTGCGGATATTGGACGAGAGTTTCGCGGCTCTGAAGAAATAGATATCTTGCAGATTAGCGCGGATCAGAAATCCTCAGTGCGATTCTTCCGCCGCGGGCGCAGTATCCGCAGTGTCCACTTTTTCCGCCGGCGGCCTTGGCGGCAACTCTGGCAGCGGCTGAAACTCTCCCGGATCCTTCCCAGCCAGCGCAACTTTCATGAAGTCCATCCAGATGGGGAGCGCAGCGCGCGCCCCGCTTTCCTTGGCTCCGAGCGACTTCTTCTCGTCATAACCGATCCACACTCCAGTGGTGATCGCAGGCGAGAATCCAACAAACCATGCATCGGTGAAATCGTTGGTCGTGCCGGTCTTGCCGCCCAGCGGATACTTCATACTAGCCGCAGCAATTCCCGTTCCATGCAGCACCACTTCCCGCAGCATGGAGGTCATGATGCGCGCCGTGCGAGCGCTGATCGCGTCTTTCACGTCCGGGAAATCTTCTTCCAGCACGCGGCCTTCGTAGTCCTCTACCTTGGTGATGTAGCGCGGGGTGATGCGGACGCCGTCGTTGGGAAAAACACTGAAGGCGGCGGTCTGTTCGAACAATGTAACTTCGGCAGCGCCCAACGCCACGGGCAGGTAGGCCGGGATGTTGGAAGTAATCCCGAAGCGATGCGCGTAGTCGATCACGGTTTTTATTCCGATACGGTCGGCGATCTTGAGCGCGGGAATATTGCGGGATTGCGCTAGCGCTCGCCGCAGCGTGATGGTGCCTTCAAACTTCTCATCATAGTTGTGTGGAGTGTAGGGGCCGGATGCGGTCTGGAAAGTGACCGGCGCATCGACAATCGTGTCATCCGGCCTGGCCCCTTGATCGATGGCGGCCGTATACACGTAGGGTTTGAACGACGACCCCACCTGCCGCAGCGCCTGCGTAGCACGGTTGAACTTGGACAGTTCAAAGTCGCGCCCGCCGACCATAGCCTTGATCTCGCCGGTGGCATTGTCGATCACGATCAATGCGCCCTGCGCACCCGAGTCCTGTTCCAGACTCACGCGCGCCTTGCCATCGTTACTGAGAGTTCCAATTTTCAAATAAACGATGTCACCCGGCTTCAGAATGTCCGGAAGCTTGTGTTGCGTCCACGCCGCATCGGGTGGCGTGAGAGTCGCCACATAGCGCCCGAACTTGAGTACCGCCGATGTGGGCGCAACCGCCGTAACCAAAGCATGGATGTAGCCATCGACCTCGGGTTCTTCGTCCCAATCTGCATGCCGATAGTTGGCGAGAGTTACGCTCCCAGCCAACACATTGTCCAGATGGCCCTTCCAGCCATGGCGGCGTTCGTAGGCCGCGAGACCGTCCAGTACAGCCTGGTTCGCGGTCCGTTGCAGGTCCATGTCGAGCGAAGTATGAACCCGTAATCCACCCTGATGAACCTGGTCGCTGCCATACTTGTTTTCCAGATAGCGGCGGATCTCCTCGACAAAGTACGGCGCCAGCGAGTTGGGATCGTGCTGCAGCTTTAACTCGATAGGTTTGTTGCGCGCCTCGACCGCCTGTGGCGCCGTGATCTTGCCGTCCTCCAGCATGCCGTTGATGACCAGATTGCGGCGCCTGATCGCGCGATCTGGGTGATTGATGGGCGAATAGATCTGCGGCGCTTTCGGCAGTCCCGCCAGTAACGCAGCTTGGTCGAGCGTAAGCTGCTTTGCGGGCTTGCCAAAGTAATATTCCGACGCCGCCTCGAAACCGTACACTCCATGCCCCAGAAAAATCTGGTTGGCATAAAGCACAAAAATCTGTTCCTTAGTAAATCGCCTCTCGATTTGAATGGCCAACAAGGCCTCCTCAATCTTGCGATGAAAGGATCGATCGGGCGAAAGAAAGAGGTTGCGCGCGAGTTGCATGGTGAGAGTCGAGGCGCCCTGGACTCTGCCGCCGGATTCGATATCCCGATAGGCCGCGCCGGCAATTCGCCACACATTAATGCCCCAGTGCCGATAGAAATCCTTGTCCTCAATCGAAATGAGAGCATCGCGCAACA
>JADGNO010000285.1 GCA_017883405.1 Occallatibacter sp.
ACTTGGAGTTCCTCTTTAATGGCCGCTTTGACGCGATCCGCCGTACCGACTGGAACCGTCGATTTGTTCACCACCAGCTTAAAAGAATTCATGTGACGCCCGATGTTGCGTGCAGCGGCAACCACGTATTGCAGATCGGCAGAGCCATCTTCATCGGGTGGCGTGCCTACGGCAATAAACTGGATTTCTCCAAAGTGCACCGAGGCTTCAATATCCGTCGTAAAGATCAGCCGCCCAGCCGCAACGTTGCGTTTGACCATATCTTCCAGGCCGGGCTCATAGATGGGAATGCCGCCGGATTTTAAAATGTCAATTTTTCGTGCATCCACATCCACACAGAGCACCTCATTGCCGACCTCGGCCATGCAGGTTCCGGTGACCAGACCAACATAGCCAGTCCCAATAACTGTAATTTTCATAGCGTTGTTCCAAGTAGTTTTTTGAATCTGTTGCTAAAGCAGACTGCGGTAAAGGTCGATCAGCTTGGCTGCCATGGTTTCCAGATCGAGATCGAGAACAGCTGAACGCGCTGATTGGCGCATGGACTCGGCTGTACCTGGCAATGCCAGCCAATCGAGATGGCTTGCGAGTTGCTCTACGTCCAGCGCATCACATACAAAACCGTTTTCTCCCGCTGAGACACGCGCAGCAATGCCACAAGTCGTCGAGGTGATGATCGGCAGCCCACAAGCCATGGCTTCCAAAGCAGCATTTGGCATCGGGTCGTAACGGGTTGGCAGGACGAACGCATCGGCCATGCCGTAAAAAGACCGCACATCGTTTTGCGGGCCGGCAAAGAATACCCGCTTTTCAAGACCAAGTACCTTGCTCTGACGTTCGAAAACGTTTTGGCGCCGGTCCTGACCAACGATCACCAATTGCGCCTGTTTTGACTTCATCATAGCCAGAGCAGCGAGGAGCTGTGGCACACCCTTGCGCTCAAATCCACTGCCCACATAGAGGAACACCGGAGTATCCGCATCGATTCCAAGGACCTGCCGCTGACGTTCTCGCCATTCGGTGGCCAAATGCGGGTGAAAATTTTCCAGATCGACACCATTTTCGATGACAGCCAACTTGTTCTCAGGTACATCGTAATAGCGCCGCATTTCCTCGCGTACCATGATCGAGTTACAGATCACCGCCTTGAGTGCAGGGCTGGCGAGCATCGCCGCTTCTTGCTTCAGGATGTAGCGGTGAAAAGGCGAGAGCCTTGCGATCATTCTTGCGGAAGCCGATTGGCCGCGAGCACGATGATCCAGCCAGGCCGCATGGACACCGTCTCCGGCGCGGAAGATCATGCAACCGGGAATGCGCTCGTGGGCTTGAATGATGTCATAGCCACCCTCGATCATTTCCCGTCGGGCGCAAGCCGTAAAACTCCGGTCACGTGCCGTTCGCCCTCCGAGAATTCGGGAATAGCTCGGGTTACAAATTTTTTGACGAAAGCCTTCCTTTGAAGCACCGTCCCAGTTGCGGGTTATCAGAGTGACTTCTGCGCCTTCATGGATCAAAGCACTAAGAGCGCGCTCAACGAAGCGCTCAGCGCCACCGAACGGATTGTAACGCTGGCGAATGACGGCAATCTTGATTCCGCGGGCCGGGTTTTGGGAACTGTGGCAAGTGCTGGCCTGGATCATCGCGACAAGAGTTCCTGCACTGCACGGTAGACGCGTTCTACGGGCAAGGTGATCAGGCAGTCACTGACTTTACTTCCGCCGCAGCCATCGATACCGCAGGGTCGGCAGGGGTGGATATCGCTAGCGATGATCCGATGTGTAACCGCCCACGGCCCCCATTCCTTGTCACCCGAAGGGCCGAAGAGTGCAACCGTCGGCGTGCCCATCGCCGCTGCAATGTGCATGGGAGCTGAGTCGACACCAATAAAGAGGCGCGCTCGCGCAGTTAGCGCGGCCAACTCTTTTAGCGAGAGTTGGCCAGCCAGACTCAGGGCGGGTTGCTTCAATTGCGCCTGAACGGCATCAATCATGGCCATTTCTGTCACGTCCGGGGCGGCACTCAACACAACATGATGACCTTCGTTGTGGAGTTGATCGATCAGAGCAACCATTTTTTCAACTGGCCAGCATTTGAAGTGCCAGCGGGAGGCTGGGTGGATGTGAATGAATGGCTTGGTCTCAAGCCCCAGATTCTGCAAGAGCAGAGTCAATTGAGCTTCAGCAAGGTCGCCTGCTACCAGGGTTAGGCGGCGCTCATCCTCGGTCGGATACACACCAATACGTCGAAGCGCATCGAGATTCAGCTCAACCGCATGGCGACGCCCTTCGCGCGGGCTGGAAAGAAAATGCGTAAAGGCATTGCTCCACCACGCACCTCGTCCGGAAACCTTGCGCGCGACTGCCCAACGCGCACTACACAGCCGGGAAATCCACGCGCCACGCGGATGATCGGTGAGGTGAATGATCAGGTCATAGTGACGCGCACGCAAAGACTGAAAAAGCGCCCATTCCGCTACGATATGGGCTAGCAGACCGTGCTTCTTCCAGCGCCGGTCAATGACATGAACCCTGTCGATGGCCGGATGTTGCGTAAGCATTTCCGCCGTATCGGCATAGACGAGAGCGTCAATCTCGACGTGAGGGGCGTGAGCCTTTAGCACTGAAAAAACAGGCGAACAGAGCAGTACGTCGCCATGATGGCGAAGCTTGATAACCAACACGCGATGGATTGTGTCGAGAGGAATGGGATCCTTGAGCATCTCGGCATTTTACCTGTTCAGTTGCTATGCCGTCGCGCTGTCACCGAAGTTACAACTGGTTGAGCGAATCTCGCGACCCGGAAGACGCACTTGCAAGCGATCATAAGCGGCCAGTGCTTCTGCTACGGAAACATCTGTGACGTTGTGACTGTCCGGTTGCAGGAGTTCGTGGAGCACGCCCCACGGGCGCCAGCGACGTGCACTGGAGTTGCCAAAGAAGCAGATGATCGGCTTCCCGAGCCCGGCTGCCAGATGCATGGCCCCGCCATCCGAACAAATTACCTGATCGCAACGCGAAAGGCCAGCGATCAGATCTTCCAGTCTTTGTGTCGGGCAGGGCAGCAACGGAAGATCGTGACAAAGTTCGAGTAGGCGTTGCGCCTTGTTGTCATCCCCAGGATGCTGCGCGTGATTCTCAGCGCCAGGTGACCAGAAGAGCAGGAAACGCGCACCATAATTGGCGTACAGCGCTCGCGCCAGTTCGGCAAAATGTCCCACCGGCCAGCGTTGCGCCGGCTTGCGCGCTGAAATGTGCAGAGCAATCAGTGGGCCATCCCCGCGTGGTAAGACTACCGCTGCGGCAAGCATCGCATCGGGGAACACACACACCGAGCCAGGCGCATCGTGGATATCCAGTTGCAGCAGCAGGCGCATAACCGCCTCGGTTTCGTGACAACTGCCAGTTTGCGCCGGCGTAATTGGGGCATCAATGCCCTGGGCCGCTTCGCCGTAAGCGATTACACGCTTTGCACGCACCCAGCGTGCAAAGCGCAGCGCTCCGTGCTGGTACCCCGGGGTGGCGACGATAACTACATCGAAAGATTCGCTGCGCAATCGCTGTATCAAGCGCCAGGTTTCCAGCCAGATTCTCAGCTTCGATTCCCCTGGCTTCCTGTGCTTTGCCTTGCGATAAACGCAGATTTCATCCACCTCTGGATTGCCGTTCAGCACCGGCGCATTGTAGCTATTCACCAGCGCGGTGATGCGTGCTTCGGGGAAGCGCCCTCGCAGAACGGAAAGGAGTGGCGTTGTGCAGACCAGGTCGCCGATATTGTCGCGCCTGACGACGAGAATGCGACGCGGAGAAGGCAGGATCATCTTTTGTTCGAGCGAAAAATGCCAAGTATAAGCGGGCGATCCTTTAGAATGTCGCCTCAACGCAAATTTGCCTGACAATGAATTTAACGCCCCGCATCCTGGTGATCCGCCGCGACAATATCGGTGACCTGATCTGTACCACGCCGCTCCTGCATGCCGTGCGGCGGCAGTATCCCGAGGCTTATGTCGCCGTGCTGGTCAGCAGCTATAACTGCGCCGTACTCGACGGCAACCCGGATGTTGATGAAATCTTCGTCTATCTCAAGCGTCAGCATAAAAGCCACGGTTATGGCTTGCCAAGCCTTCTGCTTCATCGTTGGCGCTTGATTCGCATCCTGCGCCGCCACCGTTTCGACTACATTGTGCTGGCCAACGGCGGCTGGCGTTATGCGCACCAGTTAGGCGGCAAGACCCTCGTTGGTTTTCGTGAGATGGATAATCCCGACTCCCGGCAGCCCGATATCGTCGTTCCCCTTGCCAATCGGGGGCTGGACGATCATGAAGTCAGCAAGATGGCTCGACTGGGTGAAGCTATAGGTGTTGGAATGCCTGAAGCCAGTGGACGTCTTTGGCTTTTCCCCAATGCCGAAAAGGTGCGTCGTGTGCGCGAGACGCTGTTGAAGCTCGGCTGGGATGCCAACAAACCCAGTATCGCCGTGCA
>JADGNO010000286.1 GCA_017883405.1 Occallatibacter sp.
GTGGCGTCCGGAACAATGTTCTTTGACTTCAGTTGTGTCTTATTTGCGTATGGGCGGCCATCGATGATCTTCTGCGCGTAGACGTCGCCAACGCCGGGAAGAGCCTTGAGCTGGTCCTTTGTTGCGGAGTTAATGTCCACGAGGGAACTGACAGATGACGTGACCGCCGGTTTGGGGGCCGGCTTGGGTGCAGGCTTGGCCTGCAATGCCATCGCAGGCAGCGCGGCAAACAGGACGGAAGAAGTGACTGCCAGAATTGCGAGTGTGAATCGAGTAAGTTTCATGCGTATCTCCTTGGGTTCTTTCTTTTGGTCGTGCCGGAGTTAATAACAAAGACTAAATGCCGACGCCGAACACCCGGCTACGATAAGTCCGTTCGGCCTTAAGGTTGTTCAGGGAAGTAACGAATTCGGGCACACTAGCCCTTGTTGCCGAATAAGCCGGACGCCGCGCCCAGCAGGCTACCCAGTCCATTGGATTCTGCGGAAGCCTGACCGTCTGTCGAAGCACCTTCGCCGAGCACCGAGCCCAACATTCCCTGAAATTCGCCAGGAACCTTGGACTTGATGTATTCAACAACAACCTGCTCCACTTCCTGAGCCTTATCAGGACTCAGCCCAGCCTTGCTTTGCAACAGATCTGAAATCTCACCCATGACGTTCTGTCCTCCTCGTTCGTTCTTTGGCTGAAGTGCCGATGAGTCTCTTTGCGCGTTGGTGTTATCTGGGGGATCGCGTCAGCATTGTGGCGGAACGCCCAGCGCATCAGACGTACCCCCGGCGGGGGCCAACAAAGGATATATCGCTCGCGACTAGAATTGGCAAGCGAATTTCTCGAGAATCTGCCCGTTCAAACCGCGAAGCTGAGTCGCAAGCGAACTCTCCAGCAATTGCTCGGACTCGCATGCCCATTTGCATACCGCCAACTGCATTGCGTACCATTGCCCACGAATGCGAGGACCAATGAATCGCCGTGAATTCTCCGCTCTCCTTCCGATGTTGATGGCTGCTCCCGCCCTTGCGCCAACAGGCGAAGGCCAGGCCACTACGCCGCAACCGGCTGCTCCCCACACGCTGGAAACCCTGGCCTCAGGGCAGTTTTCGCCAGGTCCGCCAACTGCCCCGCCGACGGCGACGCACATCTCCCATCACTACCTCCAGGGCATGCTTCCGGACAACATCCGCCTCGAATCGCACGACTCCTGGCAGGCTCCGGGCGCGCCGCACGAGGCCATCGGGCATCATAAGCACTCTGAGATTTGGTTTGTCCGCGAGGGCGAGGCGACCTTGATGACTGCCGGAGTTTCACGCACGCTCAAGGCCGGTGACATCGGCCTTTGCATCGCCGGTGACGAGCACTACATTGCCAATGCCAGCAAGACTGAGCCGGTAACGTACCTGGTGATCACTGTCGGGCCACCTGAGTAGCGAGTCCCCACACCCACGAAGAACGCGCGCTCTATTCCACCGGTGCGCCGCTCAGTGAAACCCAGTAGTAGCGCCGCCAGCAGAACAGGCAACGAACGGGGCGCAGCCAGAAGAGCGCGAGCAGCCCATCGTAGGGCCGCAGCTCCGCCGCTTTGAATTTCACCGAGGTGCAGGACGGGCATTTGCGCCGTATCAACGGCAACCACGGCGCCCAACTAGGCCGGAGCCAGCTTGTATCGTTCATGCTCATCGCACCTTTCACCTAAGCTATTCAGAAGCACTAGCAAACGCTACCCTCGACAGGACTCGTGTGCGCTTCCAGCCACGCCAGCATGCAGCGTATGCTCCCTATGGCCAATGCCATGGTGGAGTCGGCCGCTCCGTAATACAGACGAACGGTGTCTCCATCCGCGTCGACGATCTGCCCGCAGGGGAACACAACGTCCTTTACATCTCCGCCACGCTCGTATTGCTCCTCCGGCCCGAACATCCAGGAGTCTCCACGTTGAAGACAGATCTCCGGCCGTTCCAAGTCGAAGAGTGCGAGGCCGAGGCGATAGATGCTGCCCGACGCCGTCTGCCGCACTCCGTGGTAGATCGTCAACCATCCCTTGGGGGTTTCGATCGGCGGAGAGCACAGCCCGATTTTGTTCGCATCCCACCATCCGCCGCGCCGCGCTTCCAGAATCACCTTGTGGCTTCCCCAGTGCCGCAAATCCGGCGAATACGAGATCCACATGTGTGCGCCCAGCGTTGTCACGGGGCGATGAATCAACGCCCAACGGCCGCCGAACTTTCGCGGCAAAAGCGCCGCGTCCTTGTCTTCCGGCTGCATGATTACGCCGAACCGCTCAAAGGTCTTGAAGTCTTTTGTCAGCGCCAGAGAAACGCCGGGACCGCCGCGCGCGAAAGATGTGTACGCCACCGCATACTTCTCAAGCTCGGGCACGTAGGTAATGCGCGGGTCTTCAATACCCCATAGTTCTTCCGGATACTCGCGCGGATTGGCCACCATCGTCGGCTCCGAGTCAATGCGCCATCCGTTGATTCCGTTTGCGGAGCGTGCCGCACAAAGATGCGATATACCCGTCCGGCTCTCCACTCGGCAAAGCAGCAACGTATCTCCGTCAGCTAGCAATACGGCTCCGGCATTGAAGACGCTGTTGATTGGGTAGGGCCAGCTCTCCCGGCTGAGAATCGGATTGCCGGAATAGCGCGTGAACAGGGGTGCGTCAGAGCATGCCTTCAGCCTTGTCTCTTCCAAGGCGATGGACTCAGCGGATTCATTAACCAGGTTTATAGAACTCAATATGTAACACTCATTTCTTCTTGCGGTTCGATTGCGCTTGTCACTCTGGCTGCCTGCATGTCGAGCAGCGCCATCAAAAAGGAGAGCGTCGATTCTGCTCCCTGATTCTCATTTACGCGATCGGGATGAAGCCCGTCCCTGCAACCGCCGGTGACCGCATCGTAAAGCGGTACCTGCAGATCGTTCTTTCCCAGGAACCAGCGGAAAGCGCGATGTGCTTCTTCAAGCCAGTGCTCCTGGTGCGTCAGCTTGTATGCCTCGATGCAGGCGGAGATTGTAGCGCAGGCTTCCACCGGTTGCTGATCGAAGCGCGCCTTCTCCTTGCCCTCAACATAGAAACCGTCTGAACCGATGGGAACAAAAACGTCACTGTCGCCGCAGTGCTGCGCCGCCACTAGCCACTCCAGCGCCTCGATTCCAGCCGCGACCATCCGCTGGTTTTCGCTTCGCCAACCGGCCAGAATGAGCGCTTGCGGCAACCGCGCATTCGAGTAGGAGAGACTCTTCTCAAACCAGTTCCAGCCCTCCGAACGGCTGCGTTCGTAAATGTCGAGTAGCCGGTTGGCCAGTGCATTGCGAATTCCTTGAATCGCCCTGTCGCCGGGGAACCAGTCAAGGTATGCCTGCATGCCGAGTACGCTGAATGCCCATGCGCGCGGACTGCTGAACTTGGCAACCGCGGGTACGGCTGCCTCAAACAATCTTCCCGCCGCTCCACGCAACCCGGCGTCTCGCGAGTGGCCCAACACCGATCCGAGTGCCCACAAAGCCCGGCCGTGGCTGTCTTCAGAGCCGACGTCTTCGAGCCACTTGCGGTCGTACCCAAGAAAGTTTCTGAATTGCCCGGTATCGGGATGGAACGCAAGCCATAGAAAGGCAAGATACCGGCGCGAGAGGTTGGGATGCACCGTCTTGCTGTCGTATGCAGCATTCTCATCCAATCGCATCGACACCACGAGCGCGCGCGCATTGTCGTCGGTCGTATAGCCCTCGCGCGTGTTGGGCACCGAGAAGATGGCGTGCTGCAACATGCCGGTGTCGTCGGTCATGGTCAACAAATGACCCGTATTCAATGTCGGTAGATGACCCATCGGATCGGTGCGGTCCATTGTGGATTCATCCGGTTGCGCGGCCCGCGGCCGCAACGAGCGCTCGAACCGCGCGCGCTGAAAACTCGCCATGTAAGCCCGCGCCGTCTTGGGCCACGTGGTTCCGCGGGAGTGGAGATAGGCCCTCTTCCGCATCGCATGGCGTTCTGCATCATTTTCAAGCAAAGCGATGACAGCTTGCGCAATTGCATCAGGGTTGTCGAACGGAACAATCACGCCGCGTTTGTCTGCGAGCAATTCCCTTGCGTGCCAGTAGGGCGTGGAGACGATTGCCTTGCCTGCACCCAGCGCGATGGCCAGCGTGCCGGAGACGATTTGCGCCTCCTGCCGGTAAGGCGTGATGTAAATATCCGCGCCGCCTACATGCTCCACAAGTTCTTCCGCACTTACAAAGCGGTTGTTGAAAATCAGCTGCGATGAAACTCCAAGCTCCTCCGCCAGCGCCCGCAATCCTTCGCGGTAGCTCTCGCCTTCGCGCCGCCGGATATGCGGGTGCGTCACGCCGGAGACGATATATACCACTTTGGGATTCCGCTCCAGGATCGCTGGAAGCGCCCGAATCACGTTCTCGATTCCCTTGTTCGGCGAGAGCAGCCCGAACGTAAGCAGAACCGACTTGCCTTCCGTGCCAAACTTGTCTTTGAAATAGTTGGGATCCATGAACGGAAGATCCGGCACGCCATGCGGGATTACGTCGATCTTTTCGGGCGGCACCGCATAAACCTCGCGGAGCATTTGCGCCGCCAGTTCGCTCATCACAACCAGGCGATCGGAGAGCCGCGCAATCTCTTCGAGCACCGCGCGCTGATGCGGGTCCGGATCACGCAAAACGGTGTGCAGTGTAGTTACCAGCGGCATCTTCAAGCGGCGCAGCAGAGCCAGAATGTGCCGGCCTGCGGTTCCGCCATAGATGCCGTATTCATGTTGCAGGCACACCAGGTCGTTGCCGTTGAAGTTGAGAAAATCCGCGGCCCGCTCGTACGATGCAACATCTTCCTGAGTCAGTTCCAACCGCACTTGTTCCGGATATTCGTAGCTCGAATCGGGGTCATTGACGGGGATTGCAAACAGGCGTCCCTCTCCGTACTCTGTCGCAAGCGCGCTGCACAGGTCGGTCGTAAACGTAGCAATGCCGCACTCGCGCGGCAAGTAATTTCCAACAAACGCAATGCGCGTGGGCAAAGGCAATGTGCACTCCTTCAACGCCATGGAAATGCACGCCGCCGAAGCAGGGCCTGCAGTTGAAAATTCCGGATAGATCGTATCGGGTACAGCCATCGTGTCCTGCTTTCAACTGTTTTCTTGAAGGCCCAGTTGGCCTGCCGCGCCTGAACTCCGCGCCCTTTATTGCTTTCCCGACTTCTCCCGCTCAGTCCGCTGCGGAGTCT
The DNA here is from genome assembly GCA_017883405.1 of Occallatibacter sp. Lineage (GTDB taxonomy): Bacteria > Acidobacteriota > Terriglobia > Terriglobales > Acidobacteriaceae > Telmatobacter. The sequence continues at coordinate 5,234 of JADGNO010000286.1, forward strand.
GGCGAGCACACACCAAAGCGAACAGATTCAGGCTCCGTGCTCTACAGCGCCCCGAGGCCTTCTTTCGCACCTGGTGCAATGGGCTTGGCAGGAACTGAATGGTCTCCGAGAAAGTCTTTGACAAAGCCCTTTGGATTCGCAGGGATAGCGTCCGGCGCCGGCCCTGAAAAGCCGGTCGCATCGGGTTGGCTCGTGGGGATAAAAGGATGAGTGCGTGCCCGCCGCCGAGCGGCAAAATGCTTCTCTACATCGCGCTTCTTGATAAGAGTCATGGCAAGGTCCAGTCGTTGGGTTGAGTACTTGGGCGGTGCTCGTCTGGAGCGAATTCTGGTTTGCCGGAGGCGAGAGGGGGAAACTTTAACTACTACCTCGAGTTTACGCGCTTTGCAGATTGCGTGCCCGCGCAGCCGCAAGTTCCCGCATCGCACCTCAGGGAATGCCTGGCGTGCCCATAACGAGCAGCCCGAAAAAGAAAAGGCCGCTCCACGAAGCTACTCCGCGAGCGGCCCTTCTTTCTGGTCAATATTGCTCTAGAACTGGAGTTTGGCTCCGAATTGAATCTGCCGCGATGTCGTCGAAGTAGCGGTCACAACGCCCGCCGTGGGCGAAATCCCCGACGTCGCCGAGGTATATACCACCTCATTTGGCGTTGAGAAGTTGGTGCGGTTGAGGACGTTGAAGAACTCGGCCCGGAACTGCAACCCCAGCCGTTCAGTCAGATGCGCGCTTCTGGATGCTGAGAAATCGAGCCCGAAGAGCCCCGGCCCGGTCAGCGCATCGCGTGAAACATTGCCGAAAGTTCCCGCGGCGGGCTGCAAAAACGCCTGCGGGTTGAAGTACTGGCCCGGCGTGCGCGGATACAGGTTTCCGCTGAACGCCGGATTCCAGTTGGGCCGCACGGGGTTGCGCGTGTCGCCATTTCCGGTGGGGTTGTAGCCGAGTTGCGGAGAAAACGGAAACCCGGTTTGCGCATTCACAATCGCGCTCAACGTCCATCCCTCGGCGATAAGATTCACCGGCGCCGAAGCGTTTTTCAGGAATCGCTTCTGCGGTCCGAACGGCAGCTCGTAGCTCCCGTTCAGCGAAGCTGCATGGCGCACATCTGTCGCCCCCGGACCCCAATCCAGCTTGGGGTTCAATGGGAAGGAAACAAACGCTGGCGTGTTGCCGCTCACGCTCGTATTCCACGCAGAACCGTCGTCAAGATTTTTTGCGTAGGTGTAGTTGCCGCGGAACTGCACGCCGTTTCCAAAGGAGCGCCGCACATCCACTTCCAAAGCGTTGTAAAGCGCCACGCCCTGAGATACCCATGAAGTCGAGTTCGCCAGCGCCGGATTCGCAAATGCCGCGCCGCTGTTGTAATACGGCGCGCCAGTCGCAGTGTAAAGCGGAACTGGCTCGTTCAAATCTTCTGAAAGAATCTGGTGATAACTGTGCGAGCCCACATAGCCCACCGTCAGCGAAGTCCGCGGCGCAATCTGCTGTTCGACACGCAGACTCCACTCGAGCACTGCGGGCGTGGCAACGTCGGGTTGCACATTGCTTGGCGATACCTTGGTTCCCGCAGGTGGCGGCGTGCCGGGCGTAATGTTCAGGTTCGAAACCGCAATCGACTTGATGGACTCCGAAGTATTGAACGGCGCGGTTTGGTCGAGCCGATAATCCAGAGTGTCCAGCAGTCCGTGATAGAGTCCGAAGCCGCCACGCACAGCGGTCTTCCCGTTGCCCCACACGTCCCACGCAAAGCCCACGCGTGGTGAGAGCAGGAATTTCGCGCGATTGTTGGTCAACGCCGAGTTTCCCACTACCGGCTGCGTCTGCAAGACTCCGTTGACGATTGCATAATTCGCAGCGCGTCCTTGCGCTTCGCTCCAGCCGTCGGTTGACTCCGAGCGGAATCCTGCCCGCAGTTCCAGCCTTGGCGTCAGCTTAATGGTGTCTTCGATGAATCCCGCGCCCTCCAGCGAGCGCCAACCCAGCTCAGTGGGCGACGGCACCACGGTGAACGTGGCCACAGTCCCCTGCAGGAACGTCTGCAAGGTGCTGAACGATGCCTGCCCGAACTGGTTCTGCGCCAGCAGGTCATTGGACTGCAGGCGCTGCAGCCACACGCCCGCCTCGATCTGCTGCCGCCCGTGCGACCAGTAGATGTGATCGTCCACCGTGAACAGATTGCGCGACGTTATGTTGTTGCTGCCCACGTTGGTTCCCGCACCACTGATCGTCGATGCCCCA
>JADGNO010000287.1 GCA_017883405.1 Occallatibacter sp.
AGCTAGAAGCTAGTAGCTGCATTTAAGGGTTTTGGTCGAGGGGTAGGCGGGAAGTGCGCGGGTCTGGCGCATCGGAAACTTCCAGTTTGGTTCGGCGGCCGGGTAAGAAAAAAATTTCAATCGGATCTTGAATGGAGAAGAAAATGGCGGATATCGCACAGTTGAAAGAGCAGATTGTTAGCCTGAGCCTGCTGGAAGCAGCAGCGCTGGTCAAGGAGCTCGAAGAGACCCTTGGCGTGTCGGCTGCGGCCGCGGCCCCGGTTGCGGTTGCCGCAGGCGGTGGCGCAGCGGCCCCTGTGGCCGAAGAGAAGACGGAGTTCCAGGTTATCCTGAAGGACGCCGGCGCGAACAAGATCAACACCATCAAGGCAGTGCGTGAAGTTACCTCGCTCGGCCTGAAGGAAGCCAAGGACCTGGTGGACGGCGCTCCCAAGGCGCTGAAAGAGAACGCCACCAAGGATGAGGCCGAGGCAATCAAGAAGAAATTTGAAGGCGTCGCTACCGTCGAAATCAAGTAACTTTCGAGGGCTTGCAAGTCCAGCCGGGACGCGCTACGATAGTCGTTGCGCGTCTTTTCGGCTCATTTCGGGTTTTATTCCGTATGGGGCGGCGCTGGAGACGTGTTCATTGGGCGCAAAACGCATCTTGGAGTGGCACGCAAGTGTTCGGGGGATTCAGGCGGAGCCAAGCCTGCATTCCGCGGACAAACCGCAGTAGTTAAGTGCCGTAGGGTCAAGGGATTATCCGGAGCCAGGCCGGAGATCAATTGACGAGGGTCGAGTGGCTGGCGAGCGAGCGGCAGAAGCGAATTTTGGGATCGGCGAGCATAGGGCTAAAGAATTCGATGGGAGCACCGGCAGAGGGCCGCGCTCGTGAGGCATTGCGTCCTTACGGGCCTTTCGTGTCTCCCGCCTAACAGAAGAACAGGATTGGCAGCACATTTGCCCTGACCGCAGTAATATCTCCGCGCGGAGTCATCCGCGTGAATCGCTTCTCTCGATTGAGCGCAGTCTAGCGCAATTGCCGGAACAGGGCAATGCCTGCCACCGAATCTTAACGCAACTCTGCAATGGAGCACACCTGGCGTAGTTTTCCCCGGAAGGGCCAAGGGGCAATCCCTGGACTTGCCGGTAGCGCATGGATAGCGACTGGATGCAATGGTTTGCTAATCCTGTTTTTGATCGACTTACCTTAATCAGCCGTCGCCTCGAGACTCGGGCGCCGGCCCGGAGAAACCTCGAAATTGAGGTGCCGGAGTGAAGAGCCTCAGGAGTGAACATGCCAAACGAGAAGCGCGCGATTCGCAGCCGGCTCGATTTTTCGAAGATTCCCACCGCAACGCAAATTCCTAACCTGATTGAAGTGCAGCGCAGAAGCTATGAACGCTTCCTGCAGATGGACAAGCTGCCCAACGAGCGGGACGACTCGGGTTTGCAGTCGGTGTTTGTTTCCGTTTTCCCGATCGCTGATTTTCGCGGGATCTCGCAACTGGACTTCGTTGATTATTCGATCGGCAACTGGGAGTGCAAATGCGGCCACCTGAAAGGGCTGCATCACCTGCGTACGGCCTGCGTCCATTGCGGAGCGATGGTTATTACCGACCCGTTCCTGCCGGGCGATGTGCTTTGCCAGAAGTGCGGCACCTATAACAAGAACACGCCTGACTTCTGTAACAAGTGCGGCGACCCCGTGAGCCTGCAGCTGAAGTATGACCAGCAGGAGTGCGAAGAGCGCGGCATGACCTTCTCCGCGCCGCTCAAGGTCACCGTCCGCCTGACCATTTACGACAAGGATCCCGAGACCGGTAACAAGTCGATCAAGGACATCAAGGAGCAGGAAGTCTTCTTCGGCGACATTCCGCTGATGACGCCCAACGGCACGTTTATTGTGAACGGCACTGAGCGCGTGATCGTTTCGCAGCTGCACCGTTCGCCCGGCGTCTTTTTTGAGACCGCCAACAACCGCACCTACTTCCTGGGCAAGATCATTCCTTACCGCGGTTCGTGGGTTGAGTTTGAGTACGACCAGAAGAACACTCTCTACGTTCGCATCGACCGCAAGCGCAAGTTCCTGGGCACCATCTTCCTGCGCGCACTCGGCCTGCGTTCCGACGAAGAGATTTTGAAGACCTTCTACACCGTTGATCGCGTTCAGATTGCCGATGGCAAGCTGTTCTGGACGGTTCAGCCCGATGCCAAGGCAGGCACCCACCTGGTGGGAGCCAAGCCCGCGCACGCGGTTGTGCATAAGGGCGAGGAGATTGCTCATTCCGGCCGCAAGATCACGGCGCACGCTATCAAGGCAATTCGCGCTGCCGGCATCGACAAGATTGAAGTGGAAGCCGCAGAACTCGATGGCGCGCTGACCGCCTCCGATGTTGTGGACACAAATACCGGCGAAGTGATTGTTGAAGCCAACGCGGAGCTGACCGCCGATCGCCTGCACAAGGTGCTTTCGAGCGGCGCCACGAACTTTGAAATCTTCTTCCCGGATCGCGACGACGTGGGCAACATCATCACCAACACGTTGAAGCGCGACTCCGTGCACAAGCCTGAAGAAGCGCTGATCGAAATCTATCGCAAACTGCGCCCGGGCGATCCACCGACGCTCGACACCGCCACGGCGCTGTTTGAAGGTATGTTCTTTGACGCCCGCAAGTACGACTTCTCGCGCGTGGGCCGTTTGAAGTTCAACATCAAGCTCTACGAGAACCAGGATGCAACGCACCTGGATCACCGCACGCTGACGCCGGAAGATTTCTACGCGACTATTCGCTACTTGCTCAAGCTGCGCAAGAACATCGGCGTTGTAGACGACATCGATCACCTTGGCAACCGTCGTGTTCGCGCGGTGGGCGAACTGATGGAGAACCAGTTCCGCATCGGCCTGGTTCGCATGGAACGCGCCATCAAGGAAAAGATGAGCGTGTACCAGGAGCTGTCGACGGCCATGCCGCACGACCTGATCAACGCCAAGCCGGTGATGGCTGCCATCCGCGAGTTCTTTGGATCTTCGCAGTTGTCGCAGTTCATGGATCAGACCAATCCGCTTTCGGAGATCACGCACAAGCGGCGTCTCTCCGCACTTGGACCGGGCGGCCTTTCGCGTGAGCGCGCCGGATTTGAAGTGCGCGACGTGCACCCAACGCACTACGGCCGTATCTGCCCGATTGAGACGCCTGAAGGTCCGAACATCGGCCTCATCAGCTCGCTGAGCTGCTTTGCGCGCATCAACGAATACGGCTTTATCGAGTCGCCTTACCGCAAGGTGAAGGACTCGCGCATTCTCGACTTTGTTGAGATTGTGAATGCCGGCGAAAGCAGCCTGCGCGTGGGCGACCACATTGAGAAGGATGAGGCCATCAAGCTGAATGCTCAGCTCAAGAAGGCCGGCAAGCGCAGCATCGATTACATCCCGTTCAGCTTCTACCTGTCGGCATGGGAAGAAGACAAGCACACCATTGCCCAGGCCAACATTGAGTTCAACGAAGAAGGCCAGATTACTGAGGACCTGGTGAACGCCCGTCGTCAGGGCAACTTCGTACTCGTGAGTCGGACGGATGTGGACTATATCGACGTCAGTCCCAAACAGCTGGTTTCAGTGGCCGCATCGCTGGTGCCATTCCTTGAGCATGACGATGCCAACCGCGCGCTGATGGGCGCCAACATGCAGCGCCAGTCTGTGCCGCTGCTGGTGGCCGAAGCTCCGCTGGTGGGCACCGGTATGGAAGGCGTGACCGCGCGTGACTCGGGCGCCGTCATCCTGGCTAAACGTAACGGCATCGTGGACTCGGTCGACTCCGAGCGCATTATCGTGCGCGTCGAAGGCGAGCATCATCCCACGCAGCTGTCTCGTGAAGTTGGCTCTGACATTTATCAGCTCATCAAGTTCAAGCGGTCAAACCAGAACACCTGCATCAACCAGAAGCCAGTGGTTCGCGAAGGCGAGCGCGTGGTCAAGGGCCAGGTGATCGCAGACGGACCTTGCACGGAGCAGGGCG
>JADGNO010000288.1 GCA_017883405.1 Occallatibacter sp.
CGGCGTTTCCCGCCATTGGGCGAACCACAATAGACGGAACGCAGTTTGTGCATGGACAGCCGCTCCAGATCTTCATCGGTATAAAGCCGGGTGTTTCCTTCAGTGCGCGAAGGCTTGAGCAAACCCTCGCGCTCGTAAAGCCGCAGCGTTTGAGGATGGATTTCGTACATCTCAGCTACTGCCGAAATCATGTAGGCGCCTTTTGATTTGAGTTTCGCAGCCATCTTCTCCACCCAAAATCAGATTACTCTAATCGGGCCAACCGAGATGGCCCGAATTCGCGGCGTATATTGCTCGGCATCGGCGGAGGAAGCAGGAGGAGCGAGACGCCTTGACGATGTTGGTATGACCAAACTACCATTTGCGCCAGCAACCAATGCAGTTCTTGTTGCCGCGTGAACGAACTGCGGCGCCGAAATTGATATGTCGCGCTGAGATCAAAAGCTCTAAAACATCCTACGAAATTGATTACGAACCTGGCAGGCGTTTGCAGGATGACTGCCTTGCTATGCTTGTTGATGCTGGCCGCTGATGCTGATTGGGCCAGTGCTGGGAGTCAACTGATTGCTCCGGATTCTGATACTTGCCGATGATCTTTCGGGTGCGGCCGACTGCGGCGTCGCCTGCGCCGGAGCCGGACTTGAAACTCTCGTCGCTCTCAGGCATACCGATGAAGAACCCGTTGCCGATGTGCTCTCACTCGACGCCGATACGCGCAGCTTGGCCGCCGAGCAGGCCGCAAAAAAGATCGATCAGCTGATGCGCGGTTATGCCGCAAATTCCGATCTGCTCCTTTTCAAGAAAATCGATTCGACTCTACGCGGGAATGTTGGAGCGGAACTCGCAGCCGCCCTGCGTGCGTTACGCGATGTACGTCCAGGCGCGCCACGCAGAATTGCGATTATGGCGCCGGCGTTTCCCGCCATTGGGCGAACCACAATAGACGGAACGCAGTTTGTGCATGGACAGCCGCTCCACAATCTAGACATATGGCGCGTGCAGGGCATGAACGGCCACGCACACATTCCCGATATGCTGCAGCCTTTCGGGTTGCAATGCGAAGTGTTGGGACTCGACGTAATTCGATCCGCGCGCAGCCCACTTAGCGACACGATGAATGCCGCCGCACAGATAGCCGACGTGCTGGTGTGCGACGCAGAAACGGACGCCGATCTGCTGGCGATTGCGAGCGCGTCGATGCGGCTTGACTGCAAACCAATCTGGGTGGGTTCCGCTGGACTCGCTTACCAACTGCCGCAAGCCGCTGGTCTCTCCAAAACTACTCATTTCGCTCCGGTATCCTTACCTCCCATCAGCGGACCATTGTTGTTTGTCATTGGCAGCCTTTCCAGGAACTCGCTTGAGCAAGTGCGCATTCTATCGTCGTCATCCGCCACAATTGAAATCTGCGTTCCGCCTGAGGTTCTGCTCGCAGGTGGGAGAAACGCTGACTGGTTTGTCTACGCGCATGAACTCGAACGCGCGTTCCGATCAAATCAAGATGTCGTGCTCAGCCCGAAGACAGAACCGCGCATTGATCTCGCGGAACGCCCTTTCATCGCTGCCGCACTTGCACGTTTAGCTACGACCGTAGCGCGCAATGCCGGCGCACTGATCGCGTCAGGCGGTGAAACAGCGCGCGCCGTATTTGAGGCTCTGGACATAACCCAGATGCGCTTGCTTGGCGAGTTGGAAAAAGGCATTCCCATTTCGATTACGGAAAATTGGAGCCGCCCTTTACCGGTAATAACCAAGGCGGGAGATTTTGGCGGGGCCAGTGCGCTGCTCAATTGCTCGCGGTTTCTGCACCGTGAAGAATCGCGCCTTGTTTCAGCGCGCACATCAGGAAAGGTTATTGAATGAATCGTCCAATTGTAGCCATCACTATGGGAGATGCCGCCGGCGTAGGTCCCGAGGTCATTATGAAAAGCCTGGCACATGCAGAGCCTCATGCGTGGTGCCGGCCCCTCGTAGTCGGCGATGCCAAGCGGCTTTCGCACGCAGGCCGCATTGTCGGCAGCAAGCTCAAGGTGCGCAGCCTCACGATCGACGAAGTAGAAAAGGCTGAATTCGCCGCCGATACAGTCGACTGCATTGACCTGAAGCTGATTCCCGAAGACCTAGCATGGGGAGCGCTCTCCGCAACTGCAGGCGACGCTGCCTATCAATTTGTGAAGGAAGCATGCGACCTGGCCGTGCGCGGCAAGGTGGCTGCCATATGTACCGCCCCGTTGAACAAGGCCGCACTACACATGGGCGGACATCATTATCCGGGACACACTGAAATACTTGCAGCGCTCACCGGCACTGAAGAAGTTTCAATGATGCTGAGCACGCCCAAGTTGAAAGTCACACATGTCACAACGCACATTGGTCTCATCGATGCGATTGCAAAGATTGAACCCGGACTTGTGGAGCGCACTATTGGTCGCGCACATGCGGTGCTAGTCAAATCAGGCAACTCCACGCCGAAGATCGGAGTGTGCGGCATCAATCCTCACGCCGGTGAAAACGGACTGTTCGGTCACGGGGAAGAAGCCGAGAAAATCGAACCAGCCATCGCCGCCTGTCTAAAAAAGGGTTGGAACGTTGTTGGTCCGCTTCCTGCTGACACACTCTTCTTCCTTGCGCAGCGCGGCGATTACGACATGGTTATCGCCATGTATCACGATCAGGGTCACGGTCCCGTAAAGGTGCTGGGCATTGAGGCCGGCGTCAACATTACGGTGGGACTGCCGGTGGTCCGCACTTCAGTGGATCATGGCACTGCGTTCGATATTGCAGGCACTGGCAAGGTGGACGAACGCAGCATGATTGAAGCATTGCGCCAGGCCGCTGAGCTGGCGCCGAAATAGTTAAGTTCACGCAGTCAACTTGTGATATCGCCCAGGAGATCCGATGGAGAGCACCAGAAGAACATTTATCAAGAGCGCCGCTGGAGTTTCGGCGGCATGCATGGCGGGTTTGAACACTTTTGAAACGGCTGGCGCGGCTCCGCTGATGGGCGCCGCTGAAAATGCCAAATCGTCAAACTGGTACGACCGGCCAATGCGTTGGGCGCAGCTCAGTTTTGTCGAAGACGATCCGGGCAACTATAGCCAGGACTTCTGGATCGATTATTTCAAGAAGGTTCATGCGGATGCGGCGCTGCTGGATGCCGGCGGCTGCATTGCTTTCTACCCCACAGAAGTGCCACTGCACTATCGCAGCAAATGGCTCGGGAATCGCGACTCGTTTGGCGACCTTGCAGCGGCATGCCGCGAACTTGGTATGAATGTAGTGGCCCGCACCGACTCACATGCCTGCCACCAGGATGTATACGATGCGCATCCGGACTGGATCGCTGTCGATGAGAACGGCAACAAGCGGCGCCACTGGGCTGACAAGGACTTTTGGGTGACCTGCGCGTTGGGCCCGTACAATTTCGAATTCATGACCACAGTGCATCGCGAGATCATGACCAAGTACATGCCTGATTCCATCTTCACGAATCGCTGGAGCGGCTCGGGCATGTGCTACTGCGAACACTGCCTGAAAAACTTCCGCGAGTTCAGCGGGCTTGACCTGCCGCGCAGCCGCGATCCCAAAGATCCCGCGCGCCTCAAGTACATGGAATGGCATCCGCAGCGTTTGTTTGAGTTGTGCCGCGTATGGGATTCGGCGATTAAGGAAATAAATCCCAACGCGAGTTACCTGGCGAACGCCGGCGGCGGCGCCATGAGTGAACTGAACATGAAAACTTTCGCGCAGCTTGCGCCGATGGCGATTGCCGACCGGCAAAGCAGGCGCGGACTGATGGCTCCCTGGGCCGCGGGCATGAGCGCGAAGGAATATCGCGCCACCATGGGCATGAAGCCGCTCGCGGGACTCACCTGTGTCGGCATCGACGATAACAATCGCTGGAAAGACTCGGTCACAAATGGAGAGGAAATTCGCATGTGGCTTGTGGATGGCATTGCGCAAAATTACCATCCAACTTTTACCAAGTTCAATGCCAAGCCTTACGACATGCGCTGGTTCGGTCCCGTCGAGCAGGTATTCAACTGGCACTACGCCAACGAGAAATACCTTCGCAATGAGAAATCACTCGCGCGTGTGGGCCTGGTGTATTCGCAACAAACCGGCGCGCATTACGGCTTTCCTGACACGCGCGCCAAGGTTGAAGACGCGATTCTAGGCATGTACGAGGCGCTGATTGAAGCGCGCATTCCGTTCGAGATGGTTCACGACCAATTGCTTGACAGTGAGCACATCGGCCAATTTCGCACGCTGATTCTGCCCAACATTGCCTGCCTGTCTGACGCGCAGTGTGAGCAGATCAGCACGTTTGTAACAAATGGCGGCAGCATTGTTGCCACGCTTGAAACTTCGCTCTACAACGAAGCGGGTGCGCGCCGTTCCGACTTCGGCCTTGCTTCACTTTTCGGCGCATCTTTCGCAGGCCAGGTGGAAGGGCCGATGCTCAATTCATATCTGAATCTGCAAAAGGATCCCTCAGGCAAAATACATCCACTGCTTGCCGGCCTTGGCGACACTACGCGGATCATCAACGGCACGCACCAGGTTCACGTTACGGCTGCAGGCGATTCGCTGCCCGCGCCATTGCGCATTGAGCCGACTTACCCTGACCTCCCAATGGAAGCTGTCTATCCGAGAGCGAATGCTGCGCACGATCCGGGAGTGTACCTGCGCGAAGTGGGCAAGGGCCGCGTGGTTTACTTTCCTGCGAATATCGACCGCACGTTCTGGGATGTGCTGGCGGGCGATCATGCGATTCTTTTGCGCAACGCCGTGTTGTGGGCTACGAACGAACCGGGACCGCTTGAAGTGGAAGGCAAAGGCGTTCTCGACGTTGCGGTTTGGTCGCAAAAAGATTCTGTGACCGCGCATCTCGTGAACCTGACGAATCCCATGATGTTGAAGGGACCCATCCGCGAGGTCATTCCGATTTCAAGACAGACTGTACGCATCAGGCTGCCCAAGGACGGACGGCGTGTGAGCAAAGCTCGTTTGCTGGTGGCGGGGTCTGAAGTCCCGTTTCGCGAGGAAGGCGGCGCCGTTGTGGTCCAGGTGCCGACGATTGAATTGCACGAAGTGGTCGCGTTGGATTTGAAAGCGTGAATGAGAGAATGAACCGGATGGGCGGTTCATGCTGCGCAGTTCAAATTTTGTCGAACAGTGACACGCGCGGGTCCTGATTGTTGAGCCGCGCAAGCTCACGCATAATTTCGCGGCTGCGCTCGTCCTGCAGTTGCGGAACCACCACTGTCACGGTAACAATCTGATCGCCGCGCTGGCCGGGATGCTGCGAGCTTTCCACGCCGCGTTCCCGCATACGCAGTTTCTGTCCGCTCTGCGTGCCCGGCGGAATTTTCAACTGGGCGCGCCCATCGATGGTCGGCACGTCCACCTTTGCGCCTAGCGAAGCTTCGGCCACCGTGACCGGCACGGTGAGTTGAATGTCGTCACCCACGCGGGTAAACACCGGGTGCGTGCCCGTTCTTACGATCAGAAAAAGATCGCCGGCCGGGCCGCCGTTCACGCCGGCATTTCCCTTGCCTTGCAGGCGTATGCGCTGCCCATCGCGCGTTCCGGGCTTGATGCGGAACTCCACCGACTCAGTGCGATTGACGGTGCCGTCGCCGTGACAGGTTGAACAGGCATTTGAAGCTCTGCCGGTTCCATTGCAGCGCGGGCAGGGAATGTTGAACTTCATGCGCCCGCCCATTTGCGTCACTTGTCCGGTACCGTTGCACTCAGGACATTGCATGCTGCCGCCTGTCGATGCCTGACCGTGACAAGTGGGGCAAATTTCCTGTCGGTTGATTTGAATACGCGCCTGTCCGCCGCGAATGGCCGTCCAGAAATCGACTGTGGCCTGATATTCGAGATCGGTACCCGCCTGCGGCCCATGCGGATGTTGCGCATGCTGCGCACCCGTGAAGATTCCAGAGAAAATATCCTTAAAGCTACCCCATCCGGCGCCGGTTTGCTGTGTGCCGCCGCCGAAACCGCCGCCACCACCCTGAAATCCTGAAAAATCGAACCCGTCAAAATCAACCTGGCCACGCCCTGCGCCACCCTGCTGGCGCGCATAAGCCTCGGCCTGCGCCGGATCAATCTGGTCAGAGTAGAAGCCAAGCTGGTCATATACCTTGCGCTTCTTTTCGTCGCTCAGAATGTCGTTGGCTTCTGAAATCTCTTTGAACTTTTCTTCAGCTTTTTTGTCGTTCGGATTTACATCCGGGTGATACTTGCGCGCAGCCTTCCTGAAGGCCTTGCGGATTTCCTCCGGGGTGGCCGTTTTCTTAATTCCGAGAATTGCGTAATAGTCTTTGTTTGTCGCTGTGGGCATTGTTTAAGTTTGACCCGTTTCGTAGTTATTCGACTGCCACCGGCGCTTTACGTGAATCCGCTGACTAACCTCCAGGACCTTTCGGCAATTCTACAGCGTGCCTCCGGTCCTCCCAACTTAGTTGAGGGCTCTCATAATGAAGCGGGGTGGACAACGCTTCGTCGCCCACCCCACTGTTGTTCCGCGCAAAGCGCGGGATTGCCTGGACGGCCAGTACTTACTTCTTCTCGTCCACGTCCACGTACTCGGCGTCGATCACGCCTTCGTCCTTTTTCTGCTCGCCTGCCGGTGCGCCGCCATCCGGCTGCCCACCAGGTGCTGCTCCAGCCGTTGCCTGTGAAGCGTTGGCCTTATACAGTACTTCGGCAAGTTTGTGGCTGGCGTTAGTCAGCTTCTCGTTGGCTGCCTTCAGCTCGTTGGCGCTGGGTGTGCCCTCAAGCGTCTTCTTGGCATCCGCCAGAGCCGATTCGACTTCGCCCTTTTCCGGACCCTGGATTTTCTCAGCGTTTTCTTTCAGCATCTTTTCGATGTTGTAGACCATGCCGTCGAGCGCGTTGCGCGCATCGATCTCCTCGCGCTTCTCCTTGTCTTCATTGGCATGCGCTTCGGCTTCCTTCGCCATCTTCTCGACCTCTTCCTTGCTGAGGCCCGAGCTCGAGGTGATGGTGATGCGGGTATCCTTGCCGGTGGCGTTGTCCTTGGCCGTTACGTTCAAAATGCCGTTGGCATCGATGTCGAATGTGACTTCGATTTGCGGTATGCCGCGCGGCGCCGGCGGAATTCCGCCCAGCTTGAACTTGCCAAGCGTACGGTTCTGCCCGGCCATGGGACGCTCGCCCTGCAGCACATGTACTTCAACTTCGGTCTGGCTGTCGGACGCGGTCGAGAAGGTTTCAGTCTTCTTGGTCGGGATCGTGGTGTTGCGCGGAATCATCGTGGTAGCCACGCCGCCCAGTGTTTCAATCGACAGCGTCAGCGGCGTCACGTCGAGCAACAGCAGATCCTTGACGTCGCCGGCCAGCACGCCCGCCTGCACAGCTGCGCCAATGGCCACGACTTCGTCGGGGTTTACGCCGCGATGCGGTTCCTTGCCAAACAGCTTTTTCACCAGTTCCTGGATCTTGGGCATGCGCGTCTGACCGCCCACGAGAACCACTTCGTCGATCTTGTCAAACGTTACGCCAGCGTCCGACATGGCCTGCTTGCAGGGGCCGAGTGAGCGCTCCAACAGGTCTTCAACCAACTGCTCCAGCTTGGCGCGCGTGAGTTTGCGGACCAGGTGCTTGGGACCGGAAGCGTCTGCGGTGATGAACGGCAGGTTGATTTCAGTCTCGATGGTGGTGGAGAGCTCGATTTTGGCTTTTTCCGCTGCATCCTTCAGACGCTGCAGCGCCATTTCGTTGCCCTTCGAGGTCAAATCGAGGCCGTTCTCCTGCTTGAACTCGGAGATGAGCCAGTCAACAATGCGCTGGTCGAGGTTGTCGCCGCCAAGGTGCGTATCGCCATTGGTCGACTTGACCTCAATGACGCCTTCGCCAACCTCGAGAATGGAAATATCGAACGTGCCGCCGCCGAAGTCGTATACGGCAATCGTCTCGTCCTTCTTTTTGTCGAGGCCATAGGCCAATGCTGCGGCCGTTGGCTCATTCACGATGCGCTTCACGTCCAGACCGGCAATTCTGCCCGCATCCTTGGTGGCCTGGCGCTGCGCGTCGTTAAAGTATGCGGGAACCGTAATGACGGCCTCGCTCACGCTCTCGCCCAGGTAAGCCTCGGCTGACGCCTTCAGCTTTTGCAAGATCATGGCGGAAATCTCGGGCGGGGTGTATTCCTTGCCCTGCGCCATAATGCCCACATGGTCGCCCTGCTGCGTCACTTGAAAGGGCACCATCTTCATTTCGTCGTTTACTTCGTTATAGCGCCGGCCCATAAATCGCTTGATCGAGAATATGGTGTTCTCGGGGTTGGTGATTGCCTGCCGCTTGGCTACCTGGCCAACCAGCCGCTCGCCGCTCTTTGAGAACGCCACAATCGAAGGCGTGGTCCGCGCACCTTCCTCATTTGGAATGACTTTTGGTTCTCCGCCTTCAAGGACAGCAACGCACGAGTTGGTCGTGCCGAGGTCAATACCGATAATCTTCGCCATGTTTAATCCCTACCCCTTCGATAAATTCCTGACGTAATATAAGATGCATGATTGAGTGTATTAGTGTCAACTTTTATTGACTGCGTTGCAATAAAATTTGCCGCAGATAACCTACCCGGATAGGCCTACCTCTCCCACGCATCTCAGACCCCATGTTTGGATGCTTGCCGCCTGCTGGAAGCTTGACTTGTTAATAATATGCGACCAATTAGGTCTTATATTTGAGGTTCCCCGTCGGCCTGCATCCCGGCGGCTGCCTTGCCGGGTTCAGGTCCTTCATTGGAAAGGCATCTCAAGCGGATCGGAGACTCAGTATCTCAGGTCACTGGCGGGCGGCATGGCGATCATTTACTCTCGTACTTTCCTGCCAAGCCATGCCGACGACCGCTGAAGCGCAAGCTCGTTATCCGCTTACCCAGGGCGTAAACCCCTGGCTGGTTACGTTCTCGGTGATGTTGCCTACCTTTATGGAGGTACTCGACACGGCGATCGCGTCGGTGGCGCTGCCTTACATTGCAGGTTCGCTTTCGGCCTCCAACTCTGAAGCTACCTGGGTGTTAACCAGCTACCTTGTGGCAAACGCCGTTATCCTGCCGGCATCAAACTGGTTTGCCCGTCGCTTTGGCCGCAAGCGTTTCCTTATCTTCTGCATCACCATCTTTACCATTGCGTCCTTCTTTTGCGGGGCGGCTCCATCGCTTTCTGTCATTTTGTTGGCGCGCATTATGCAGGGAGCAGGCGGCGGTGCACTGCAGCCGCTCTCGCAGTCCATCCTGCTTGAGAGCTTTCCGGTGAGCAAACGATCGATGTCCATGGCTGCATATGGGCTGGGAATTGTGCTGGCGCCGGTGCTCGGACCGACGCTTGGCGGATGGCTTACCGATACGTTCAGCTGGCGCTATGCGTTCTACATCAACATTCCCGTGGGCATTCTGGCAGTTTTCATGGTCAGTCGCTTTGTTCACGATCCGCCGCACATTAAGAACGCCAAGGTTGGTCCGTTCGACAACATCGGCTTTGGGCTTCTTGTTGTGTGGACAGGCTGCCTGCAACTGGTTCTCGACAAGGGCCAGGAAGACGATTGGTTCGGTGCCATCTGGGTGCGCTGGGCGGTAGTGGCGTTGATTGTCGCGCTGGTGCTCTGGATCTGGCGTTCGTGGTCGAATCCGAAGGGGCTGGTCGATCTACACGTCCTTAAGGATCGCAATTTCCGCACCGGCTGTGTGCTGGTGGCGATGCTCGGCATGTGCATCTACATCACCATCGCGATTCTGCCGCTCTACTACCAGGAGATTATGGGGTACACGGCGTTCACTGCCGGCTTGGTGGTGGGGCCGCGCGGTATTGGGTCGTTCATCGGATCATTTGTAATCGGCTTTCTTGGCTCGCGCATGGACAATCGCAAGTTGATGACCGCCGGCTTCATCGGTTTTGCCGTCTGTTCGTTTATTTTCGGCACCGTGAATCTATCGTTCGGACCCTACACGCTGCTGATACCCATCATGCTCACCGGGTTTGCGCTCAGCTTTGTGTTTGTGCCCATGTCCACCTTGATGGTGTCCACCCTCACCAACAGGAACATGGGTGCCGCCACAGGCCTTTCCAACATGCTGCGCAATATCGGTGGCTCGGTTGGCATCGCCATGGCCACGACGGCCCTGATTCGCCGCTCGGCTTTGCATCAATCGTATTTGGCCGCAAATCTCGCGCCCTCGTCGCCCGAACTGCAACGGCGATCTGCAATGATTGCCGGTTACCTCGGCCATCGTATTGGGCCAACCAGTGCACGGCCTGGTTCATTCGGACTACTTTACGGCCTGATGCAGCAACAGTCCGCACTGCTGGCGTATGTTGACGTCTTTCGTTGGACTGCGATTCTGGCCCTGATTTGCGCCGCAGCCACATGGATGTTCAAGAAGCCAATAAAACACGTTTCCCCACCGCCTGATCTCCACTGAAAGCAACCGCTTGCCGTTGCACTGCCTCATACAAGGGGAGCGCCGGGCTCTGGCAAACAAACAGAGCCTGTACGCCTCAACTATGGCAAGGGCGGGAGGTTTTCGCGATTTCCCTTCCCTCACCGGCAGCGAAGGAGAATCGCAATGGCAGCTGCCGGACCTTGCCAGCATTTTTTTCGTCGTAGCATCACGGGCTCGGAGGATTTTGGATGCATAATCTATCAACCGAACTTCAAAACACACAATCCGCCATTCAAGACGTTCTCGAAAACCTTATTGACAGCCAGGAAGCGCTTCAGCAGATTGGCGAGAAACTCAGGGATGAAGTCGTGAAACGATTCTTCTTGGCGGAATCTCTGAGGCGCGCGGAATTTCGTGGCGAGCTTGAAAATATTCTGCATCGTGAGGGTGTGCGCGATATCGAAGAGAGCGGAACCATGGCCGGTACCGTTCATCGCATCTGGGCGAGGTTTAAGTCCACGCTCGGCGGAGGCGACCATGCCTTGCTTTCCACAGCCGAAGCGATCGAGAACAGCGTGCAAGAGGCCTATGAGAAGGCACTCAGCAGCAACCTGCCTTTGAGCACTCGCCAGGTTTTGCGTACCCAGGCTGCGCATGTCAGGTTGTCTCACGATTACGTAGCTGCCGCGCGCGACCACACAGAAGCTGCTTGAAACCGGTAGCCTAAAGCCAGAAACATTGTGCTCGAGGGCAGGTTCGAAGAAATTGTATTTTCCGTCTTACTCCGCCCAGGGAACAAACCGCTTATTCTGTTCCTCGTATTCTTCGATCCGGCCGCTGAGGATGTCGTAGTACCAGCCGTGAACCCGCAGGCGGCCATCCGCCGCAGCCCGCGCCACAGAGGGCTGCACGCGCAAGTTGTGCAACTGCGCTACCACGTTGCCACGAATGAGCGAAGCCAGCCCAGCGCTGTCTCCGTCTGCCGGGTTCAGCGGCTGCCGGTACTCGAACGCCGCTTCCACATGATGTAACCAGCGCTCGGCCTTCGGCAGGCCCACAAGAGCAGTCTTATCGAGCGCCGCCTTCATCGCTCCGCAATCGGAGTGGCCGCAGATAATTGCGTCGCGCACCTTCAAGACGTTCACTGCGTATTCAATGGTGGCGGTGCAGCCATCCACGTCGTGACTGGTCACAGGAATCACATTGCCGGCGTTCCGTGTAATGAACAGGTCTCCCGGCTCGGTGCCTAGCACAAGGTCCGGCACCACGCGCGAATCCGAACAGGTAATAAACAGCCATTCGGGCGACTGGCCCTCAGACAGCAGATGAAAATGGCTCCGCCGTTCGGGGAACACTTCTTTTAAAAATCGCTTGTGCCCGTCGATCAATCGCTGCATTTCGGCCTCCGGCAGGTTCAGGTTCCAGGGCTTATCCCCACCAATGACAGCCTATCGCAGCCCACTGACGCGAACTTCACGTTCTGATACCTTGGTCCTGACCGTTCACAACGTCCCTGGCCACAGGGCCAAGAAAGACTCCAATGAAACGTATTCCATTAAGTCTGACCGTCGTCGCCTTTTTAAGCCTTTTGATTTGCCCTGCGTTTTCAGCGCAAACCGATAACGCTCTTGATGCGTTGTCGCGCGAACGCATCGACCGCATCGCGAGCCAAGTGCTGGAGCAGACCGACGTGCCGTCCGCATCCATCGCTATCGTGCAGCACGGCAAGCTCGTCTATACGCACGCATACGGAAAAGCGCGGCTGCAACCACCAGTTCCGGCCACACCAGCGATGCGCTATTCCATCGGCTCCATTTCAAAACAGTTTACGGCGGCGGCAATCTTGCTGCTGCAGGAAGATGGCAAGCTCTCGCTCGACGACGCGGTCGGCAAGTATATTCCCGGCCTGACGCGTGGCGACGAAATTACGATTCGGCAGCTGCTGTCGCACACCTCCGGTTATCAGGACTTTTGGCCCGAGGATTACGTGATGACCACGATGAAGCCAACGGTCACCGCACAGCAAATCATGGACACGTGGGGCAAGAAGGCGCTCGACTTTGAACCTGGTACACAATGGCAATACTCCAACACAAACTTCGTCATCGCCGGCGCCATTGTCGAGAAGGTCAGCGGCGAACCTTACTTCAAATTCCTTACCGAGAGAATTTTTCACCCGCTAAACATGACGTCCGTGTGGAACTCTGACCAGACCAAGCTCACGTTGGCAGACGCGACCCCATACTATCGCCACGCTCTCGGTCCGCTGCGCGTGGCGCCGAAAGAAGGCTTCGGCTGGATGTTCGCGGCAGGCGAATTGGCCATGACATCGCATGATCTGGCGCTGTGGGATGAAAGCCTGATTGCGCAATCCGTTCTTAAGCCCGAGAGCTATCGCCAGATGTTTAATGAGGTCAAGCTCGCAGAGGGTAAGGGCACGCATTACGGACTCGGCGTCAGCATTCGTGATCTTGCCGGTCATCGCGAAATCGAGCACAGCGGCGAAGTGTCCGGATTTGTCTCAGACAATCTTGTCCTCGTCGATGATGGCGCGGCAATTGCTGTTCTCACCAATCAGGATGCGGTGAATGCAGCGTCAACCATCGCACACCTGGCGGCTCCGGTTATCGCTGCGATTCCGCCGAGCCCCGATGAAAAGCTGGCGCTCGACATCTACCGACAGCTCCAGCAGGGCCGCATCGATCGCTCGTTGCTGGCACCAAACTTGAGTGACTACTTCACACCTGAGGCGATCGCTGATTTTCAGCAAAGTCTGGCCCCGCTGGGCGAACCGCTTTCCCTGCGGCAGACCGGCTCAGAACTGCGCGGCGGCATGACACTGCGCATGTTCGACATCGTGTATCCAGGCAAGCGCCTTCGCCTGACGACCTACACGTATCCCGACGGTAACCTGGAGCAATATCTCATCAGCCCCGGCAATTGAAATCCGCAGCAGCAAAAAGCGCCGCGGAATCATATTCCGCGGCGCTCCATCGCTCCCATTCAGTTTTACTGCCGCGGGTCAACCTTGCGCGGTCCCGCTTGCGTAAGGATGTCTGCAAACGGTCCCGGTACACGATCGCCGTTGACCGCGTGACCAAAGAAGTCCGTGTCAATGCTCTTGTAAACCGGCCCGGGCTTTACGTCGCCTTTCATTGAAAGGGTCAACTCCAGCTTGTCGGGATCGAACGATGCATCGATAGTGGCCATCACGCCGTTCTTGTCCCAGCCATATTCCTCGCGCATCGACTCCAGGTTGTGCCACTCCTGCGGCTCAGGGAACTTGACACGCAGATATGGGCCGCCACCGCCTCTGCCGCCGAACGGCGATGCAGAAGCGGGATAAACATTCCAATCCGTGTCGTTGCGCTTGTTGGTAAATTCAATTGCCGAGCGGCCGGGCTTGAAGAACACATTGTCATGGACGGTGAGATTGTGCACGTCGTTGGTGTGGCCGCCAATCGGCCTTGGCGCACCCAGGCCGGATCTCGTATCCACACATACTTCTTTGCAGTCCATAAACAGGTTGTAGGCGACGATCACGTTGTTGGTGTCGCGAATGAGAATGCCACCGGTCAGGTCTGAAAAAATATTATTGTCAATTTCATTCAGCGCATCGCTTCCCTCAATGTGTACGGCGTGCGGATTCACGTCTCCTGGAATGTCGGCAAACACGTTGCCGGTGATGCGCACGTTGGCGTTGCCAATGTCGAGCCAGATGCCGTTGGCATGACGGATGTGCCGAACCACGTTGTTCCGGAACAAGAGGTCGTGTGCGGTATGCATTTTGGTTCCGCCCGACTCAGACATCATGGCCGCGTCCTGCCAACCGTCCCACTCAAACAGATTCTTCTCCACCAGCATGCCCTGCGGACCGCCCGTACCACCCAGGCCTTCGATTCCGCAGTAGCGGAACGTGTTACCGCGCACTACATCAAAGCCCACCGGCGACGGAGGCCGCGATGCCGCCCAGTCTTCGTTGCCCACATCCAGGCCGACGCTGTTGGCCCACTCAAATGTATTTTCTTCAAATATGAAGTGATTGCCTCGGTTGGTGGACACCATGCCGCGCTGCGGTACAGGAAAACCGTTGCCGGCGTGCTGGAACGTTATGCCCTTTACGCGGATGTATTGCTGAAAGCGCTCGGCCGGAGAAAATACCTGTTCCTGGGTTGTGATCTCGATGGTGTGATTCGCCGGGCTTTCGTCGTTGGCCAGCCGGATGTGAATCGTCATGCCATTGGGCTCAATCCACAGCCGGCCCGCGAACGACGAGAATTCCTTGAACAACGGAGACCAGTGAATATCGCTGTTAAAGAAGTTCAACGGCCGCGTCGAAGGTCCCGCCAACTCAGCGGAACTTTCAACCGGCTCCAGCGGCTTTCCATCCACAAACACCATGCCGCGCCGCCGGAAATAATTCCACATGTTGTCCTTGGCATAGTTGATCCAGTACCTAGTGCCGATCACGTTATCCACTTCGAATGGGTTGTAGCCGGTAGGTTCGAACATGGACGGAGTCAGCTTCAGTTCCCACGCTTTGACGGCCGTTTTCGAGTCCGGATCAAAGCCGAAGTTGAACCCATCGCTCTGCTTCCAATCCGTGGCCACGATGGAGCCCTTGACGACCACCTTCGCTCCTGGCGCGGCCTCATAACTGATCATCGCGTCTGCGCTGGAGCCGCCGCGCGCTGGACGAATCAGTTCGCGATACACGCCCTCTGCAATCACAACGCGCTCGCCAGGCTGCAGCACCTGCGCAGCGTGATTGATCGTTTTGAACGGGCGATCCTTGGTGCCGGGCCCGTTGTCGTCGGCATTCTTTGCCTGCACGTCAACGAAATACGTCTTGGTGAAATGCAGCGGCTTCTCCCACATGGGGAACTCGGTGCCGTCTGGCAATTTTGAATTAGAAGCAGATGCTGCCGCGGCAGCAAAAAACATTACAAGAACACAAAACAGTTTGCGCGTCATCGGGACACCTCTTGTCGCCATCGGCCCACTCACAGCACACGAAATGGAGTTTTTTGGGACGCTTCATCCTAAATCGGTTTTCTTTATCGTGTCGAGCAGAGGCAAAACTCCGAAGGGGCGCTTTCGGACCTCATGGACGAGCCCCAAGAATCGCGCCGAATCCCGTCCGGGCTGCTCTGCAGACGCAGCGCCGTTCACGATACACTTGAAATTGACCTATGTTTGAGAACCTAACCGACAAATTACAACGCGTATTCAAGAATCTTCGTGGCGAAGGCACTCTGACCGAAGAGAACATTGCCGATGCTCTGCGCGAAATCCGCGTGGCTCTGCTTGAGGCCGACGTTAACCTCAGTGTTGTTCGCGAGTTGACCGAACACATCCGCGAAAAAGCGGTGGGCAGCGAAGTGCTGACGGCGCTCTCGCCTTCAGAGCAGGTTGTCAAGATTGTCCGCGATGAACTCATCTCCGTACTCGGCAAAGATACGGCACGATTCAAGTTTGCCTCGCAGCCGCCTACAGTAATTTTGATGGCCGGGTTGCAGGGCTCCGGCAAAACCACCACCAGCGGCAAGCTGGCAGCGTGGCTCAAAAAAGGTGGCCATCGGCCCATGCTGGTGTCGGTTGACGTGTACCGCCCCGCCGCGCGCGAACAGCTCAAGGTTGTCGCCAAGCAGGTAGAAGTGCGTCTGTACGAAGGCAAGATGAGCGACGAGCCCGCGGGCACAGCGCTCGTCGAGCGCCTGGCCAAGGAAGCACGCCGCGAAGCCGTCATCATGGGCTGCGACACGCTCATTGTCGATACGGCAGGCCGACTTCACATTGACGAAGAGTTGATGACGGAAATGGAGAAGCTCAAGAAGCTGCTCAATCCGTCGGAGATATTGTTCATAGCCGACGCCATGACCGGCCAGGACGCCGTGAACTCGGCGCAGGACTTTCACAAGCGACTGGGCCTTACCGGCGTTGTGCTTACGAAGATGGACGGCGACGCGCGCGGTGGCGCAGCACTGTCGATCCGGCAAGTCACCGGCCAGCCCATCAAGTTCCTCGGCGTGGGCGAAAAGCCGGACGCGTTTGAGCCGTTCCATCCCGATCGTATCGTAGGCCGTATCCTGGGCATGGGCGACATGATGTCGCTCATCGAGAAGGCCGAGTCCACGCTCGACCGCAAAAAGTCAGAGGAGTTTGCCAAAAAGGCGCTGCTTGGCGACGGCTTTTCGCTCGACGATTTTCGCGAACAGTTGCGGCAGATCAAGAAGATGGGCTCCATGGAGTCTATTTTGAAAATGCTGCCGTCTGTGGGACCGTTTGCCGGCTTGCAGCAGGCCTCAGCTAACGTGGATGAAAAACAGTTCACGCGGCTTGAAGCGATGATCAACTCCATGACGCCGAAGGAACGGCTGAATCATGAGATCATCTCCGGGTCGCGTCGCAAACGCATCGCCGCGGGCAGCGGCACCTCGGTGCAGGACGTGAATCAGCTGTTGCGGCAATACGCGCAGATGGCGAAGATGTTCAAGCAGATGGGTAAGGGCAGCATGGCGCGCCAGATGTTGCGTGGCGGCATGGGCGGATTGGGCATGGGCAATAAGCAACGTTTCGGACGGTAGCAATTCGCAGTTGATTGCACGGAAATCAACATGATTCAAAACTGGAATTCGATGAGCGCACTTCAGGACCAACTCGACGAGATCACCAGCAACACGCGGCACCTGGTGCAGCAGGAGCGGCTCGCCGTGGGCGAGCGCGCCGTCGCGGAGCTGTTCGAGACTGGCATTGAAGACCGCATCCTGCCTGTTGGCGCTGTCGCACCCGATTTCGAATTGAATGATTCAACCGGACGCGCTGTCCGCAGTAAAGACTTGCTTGCGCTGGGACCGCTGGTGGTGAAATTCTTCCGCGGGCGCTGGTGCCCGTATTGCGTTACGGAACTCGAGACGTGGCGCGATCTATATGGGCGACTTCGCGAGCACAACGCGCTGCTGGTAGCCATCAGCCCGCAGATTGAGCGGCAGAGCGATTTCATGTGCGGCCAGCATGGCATTCCATTTCCGGTGCTATCCGATCCCGGCAACACAGTCGCGGAAAAATTCGGGCTCATCTACACCGTTCCCGAATATCATCGCGTGTATTTCCGCTCGGTACTCGTCAATATTCCCTTTGTGAATGGCGACGACAGCTGGCGCCTTCCCATTCCCGCCACGTATGTGGTCGGCCGCGACCATCGCGTGCTGTTTGCCGAGGCGCATGCGGACTTTCGCGTTCGCCCAGAGCCGGAAGAAGCGCTGCACGTAGCTCTCGCGCCACATGCCCGCTAAACTATTTTGAAATTGAGTTCAGCAGTGCTTGTGCCTGTTGCAGTGTGACGCCGCGCAACAGAAATACTTTGCTTCGCGAGAGCTCGCCGCTCATCAGCTCTACTGAACTTTTTGGGATGCCGAAGAAATCAGCGAGAAATGCGATGAGCGCAGAGTTGGCGCGGCCATCAATCGCGGGCGCTTGCACTGCAATCTTCAGTCGCGCCTTTTCTCCTTCGCAATAAAGCCCAAGGATCGCAGTTTTCTTCTTCGCTCCCGGCAGAGCGCGAACTGCCAAGGTGACTCCACCTTGTACGGCGCGCAGAATCACATGATTCGTCATTGTTCTTCGCCTGTCCACGGAGCGCGCTTGCCAAAGAGTGCCGTACCGATACGGACGCGTGTTGCGCCTTCTTCAATTGCCAGAGCGAAGTCGCCGCTCATGCCCATCGACAACACGTCAAAACCGAGCCGCGTATGAGCTGCCGCCCAGCGATCGCGATATTCTCGCAAACTACGGAAACAAGCACGCGTCACTTCCGGCGCCACGCCCCACGGCGCAATCGTCATCAGCCCGCGCATTTCGAGATTGGCGAGATCGGGAAGGCGCTCAAGCAGGCGCGCTGCCTCTACCGACTCCGGTTCAACACCGGATTTGGTTTCTTCATTGCTGATTTTCACTTCAATCAGAATGGGAAGGCGCTTGTCGAGTTTCCCCGCCGCCTCGTCGAGACGCTCGGCCAGCCGCACGGAATCAACTGAATCAACGGCATCGAAAAGCTCCGCAGCACGTGCTGATTTGTTCGATTGCAGATGTCCGATGAGATGGACGCGCAGATCATCGGCGTTGCACCTGGTGCGCAGCGATGCCGCATCCGTTGCCTTGGCGGCAAACTCCTGCACGCGATTCTCGCCGAATAAACGCAATCCAAGCTGCGCGGCTTCAGCAATCGTTTCGGCGGAATATGTCTTCGAAACTGCCATCAACTCGACGCTGCTTCGCGGCCGACCAGCTGTTTGGCATGCTGCCCTGATCGCATCTTCAAGCCGGGCGAGATTGTCGCTAATCGCCGTCATCGAGCTGGTTCGATTCTGCCCTGCGGCATTGCCTCAGTGTCCGTGATCTTCGAGGAATTTCTCGACTTCAAGCGCCGCCATGCAGCCGGAACCGGCCGCCGTAATCGCTTGCCGGTAACGGCGGTCCTGCACGTCACCGCACGCAAACACGCCTGGAATCGGCTGACCGTTGAAGGTAGTGAGGACATTGCCGGTGGTCTTGATGTAGCCATCCTCATCCAGATCCATCTGGCCGGCAAACATCTTTGCGTTAGGCTCGTGGCCAATGCCGAGGAAGAGACCTTTGATGTGCAGAATGCTGACCACGCCAGTCTTTACGTCTCTGATTCGAACTCCAGTCACTTCCTTTTCTTCCACGCCCAGCACTTCTTCAACCACCGTGTTGGTGCGCAGTTCGATATTCGAGTGTGCCATTGCGCGGTCGAGCATGATCTTCGATGCGCGGAACGCCTCGCGCCGGTGCAGCAGCGTGACCTTGCTGGCAAAGCGCGTGAGGAACAGCGCCTCTTCCATCGCCGAGTCGCCGCCGCCAACCACTGCGATGTCCTGAGCGCGGAAGAAGCATCCGTCGCATGTAGCGCAACTTGAAACGCCGTGGCCGATCAGCGCCTGCTCGCTGGGCAGTCCCAGCCAGCGCGCGCTCGCGCCTGAAGCAACAATCAGGGTACGCGTGGCAATTTCACCAAGGGACGTGTGCAGCTTGATGGGGTGCGCTCCGAGTTCGACACGGCTGAGGTGCGCCAGCTCAAACGATGCACCAAAGCGTGCAGCCTGCTTCTTCATGTTGTCGATCAGGTCGGGGCCTTGAATGCCTTCAGGCCAGCCGGGAAAGTTTTCGACAAGCGTAGTAATCGATAGTTGTCCGCCGGGCTCATGGCCCTCAAGCACGAGCGGGTTCAGTCCAGCGCGCGCGGTATAAATGGCCGCCGTCAGCCCGGCACAACCCGAACCAAGAATCACGGTGTTGCGAGTCTCTGTCATAATATTTCCAATCCCATTTTAGATGCCCGAAGGCGTTGCCGGACTCAAACCGCCAGCTTTGCAGGCGTCCGGTACCGGCGAATGACGGCCCAGGTGTGGAAAACTGTGCGCCAACGGCGCGAGCTTGCAACATGCCCCGGTTCTTGTGTTTAGATTTGGGTAGAGGTGAGGCTGATGGCGAACCTGACTCTTGTTTACGGTCTGCGATTACTGCCCGAAGGGGAACTGGCCGAAATCCAGGATGCAACTCTCAAACTGGCCAACGGAAACACTGCCCACGTTACCATGCATACCCTGGAAGGATCGCGCGCCGAGATTGAGCGTCAGCTAAAGCGCAGCCTTGATGCCTTCTTTGATTTCTACCCGGAAATTTAAGATTTGCGGAAGTCGTGAGTGCTCCCGATTGTGAGCATTTTCTAATCTTCGCCAAAATTCTTAGGACATTCACATGCATGCATCAAGCCGTGGAGTAATCCCGTGCTTGTTCGCATTTTGTCGCGTCGTGTTTTTACTGCTCTATCGCTGTTAGCCGCCTTGCTCGCGCTTGCCCCGCAGGATGCAATCGCAGGCGGGCCCAAGTATGTTGCGGGAATCAGCTACTTTGATCCCGGCGTAGTGGGCCTGCCAGTGCACTGGTCCGGTGGACAGATGAACTACTACGTTGACCAGGGGCCATTGAGCGGCTCGGTCACAAACGCGCAGGCAACCGCAATGGTTGATGCAGCTGCCGCAATTTGGAGCGCTGTTCCGACAGCCGGCGTAATGCTGACAAACAAAGGCACGTTGAATGAAGACGTGAATGGCGCGAACACGGTGGCTGCGTCGCTTGGCCAGTTCGCGCAGCCCTCCGACGTGACACCCGCAGCAACTAACTATCCGCTGGCGGTGGTCTACGATGTCGATGGTTCGGTGATCGATACACTCTTTGGCACCGGAAGCAGCGACCCTACAAGCTGTCAGAACAATGGCGTGCTCGTAGCATTAGACAACATTCATCCGAACGCCACCATTGCTCACGCCATCATGCTGCTCAACGGGCGCTGCGCAACCAACCCAAATCTTCTGCAGATGATGAGCTTTGAAATCGAGCGCGCATTCGGCCGCATTCTTGGTCTGGACTATTCCCAGGCCAACCATGACGCAATGCAGAACTACATGCCGGGCGGAACAGACGGCTGGCCCGTGATGCAGCCGCTGAGCGGATCGTGCAACGCATCGGGCGGAGCATTCGCCGGTTTGTGCATCCCCAACCAAAACATCCTTCGCTACGATGACATCGCGGCGCTCAATCGCATTTACCCCATCAGGTCGGCGAATCTCTCGTCCTTCCCAGGCAAAATGCTTACCGCGCCGAACACAATTTCGATTCGTGGCTCCATCACGTTTCGCACTGGCTCAGGCATGCAGGGCGTAAACGTAGTTGCGCGGCCTCTGGACTCCGATGGCAAGCCGATGTACCAATACACGGTGAGCGCTGTCTCCGGCGCTCTGTACGCAGGCAAACGTGGAAATCCAATAACCGGTTTCGCCGATACGAACGGAGTTGAGTATGCGCGCTGGGGCTCAGACGATGCCGATCTGCAAGGCTCATTCGATCTCAGCGGAATTCCCTCGCCCCCGGGGGTAACGACGGCTGACTATCAACTGACGTTTGAACCGATCGACCCGCTTTTTATCCTGGGCAATTCCGTGGGCCCCTACAGTAACGGACAGCCGTCGCTCTCCGGAACTCTCAATCCCATCACCGTTCCGGGTCTGAGCGCCGGGAGCGTGCAAACAATCAACGTTAAGGCACTCGACTCCGCTGTTGGCGGCTACCAGGACGCAATCGGCACTGAATCTGCGCCGCGCCCCATGCCAACGAGCGGAATGTGGGTAGGCCGAATCAGCCAGGTCGGCCAGAGTGATTGGTTCAGCTTTCCTGTTCGCAGCAACCACATGTTCACCATCTTGACCCAGGCAACGGACGAAAGCGGCACGCCAACGGGACAGAAGGCACTGCCGTCAATCGGCGTGTGGGATGGCTACAGCCCGATAGGCGCCACCGCTGTGGCCGCCGCGCCCGGATTGAATGGAAGCGCGATCGGTGAAACATGGCTTCGCGTTTCTGCCGTCGCCGACGACATCGTCCGCATTGGCATCGCAGATCTTCGCGGCGATGGCCGCCCTGACTACTCCTACAACGGCTGGGTGTTGTACGCGAACACGGTGCAGCCAACGCGGCTGCCTGCCTTAGGCGGCCCAATCGTGATTCACGGCATGGGCTTTCGCAGCACCGATACGGTTCTTGTTGGCGGACAACCAGCGCTGGTTACCAGCATCTCGCCGAATGAAATTACGGCTGTTGCGCCGGCGACTGCTGCAGGTGTTTCCGGTTCCGTTGATGTTGAGGTGGACGATCAGCCGATCTTATATGCAGCCGCCATCATCGCCGGCGGCATCAGTTACGACTCCGGCTCCGGCGACGCACTCACGCTGATTACCGCACCAGCCAACACGGTGCCAACCAATACTCCCCTTGCATTTACCGTTGCCGCACTCGGCGCAGACTTGGCGCCGGCTGGCGGCGTCACCGTCACCTACACCGTTACCAGCGGAAATGCGAAACTTGCTTGCGGTCTTTCAGTTTGCTCGATTTTGGCCACCGGCGATGGAATTGCCACAATGAATGTAATGGCAGCAAACTCCGCGCCTTCCGTCGTTACCGCGTCTTTCTTGAATGGCTCCAGCCTGCAGGCGCATTTTGCCGGAGGAACACCCCCGACCCTCTGCTCACTGACGCCGCAGCTCTCGCTTGCCGCCGGGGCCACTTTTACCTGGATCGTGCAGGCGATGGCGCTCAGCAGCGGAATACCTGCCGCCGGCCAGACGATCAACTGGCAATCCGCGGGCTCCGGCATCGCAGTCTCCGGTTCCGCATCGACACAGACAAACTCCAGCGGGATTGCTGCGAAAATACTTACCGTTGCACCACTGCTTGATGGGCAAACAGCCACCATCACCGCCTGTGTAAACGGCACCAATCAATGCGTCACGTATTCAGCATTCGGCGCGCGGCCGGAGTATGCAATGCTGCAGGCCGTCTCCGGCACAGAGCAGCATGTTGCCGGCACTGCAACAGCCCCCGCTCCGATTAGCATGCGGCTGCTGGATATGAACGGCAACGCCATGGCCGGCGGTACAGTAGCGCTGTACCAGGCCTTGTACACATGGGCGCCGCCCTGCAACCCGCATGTCATCTGCCCGCCAGGCATTCTGCTCAGTGCTCAGTCTGCAACGGCAACGTCAACCATAGACGGCCTGATCACATTTACGCCTGCTACATTGCCGGGCGTAGCCACAAACCTCCAGGCCATCGCGGTAACGGGCAACACCGCGGTGCTGCCTATCGCAATCGAGCAATATTGATGTGCGGCGTTGAACTTGATCCGGCTTTAATCGAAGATGACAGTCTTGTTTCCATAGCAGAGAATGCGCCGGTCCAGGTGCCATCTGACTGCACGCGAAAGTACCATGCGCTCCAGGTCGCGCCCGCGGGCCACCAGGTCTTCAACCTGGTCGCGGTGCGAGATGCGCGCCACATCCTGCTCGATGATCGGTCCGTCATCCAGAACTTCTGTCACGTAATGGCTTGTAGCTCCAATGAGCTTGACGCCGCGCGCGTGGGCTGCGTGATAAGGTCTGGCCCCGGTGAACGCAGGTAGAAACGAGTGATGCACGTTGATGATGGCGGCCGGAAACCGCGTAACAAAATCGGCTGACAGAATCTGCATGTAGCGCGCCAGCACAATGAGATCAACGTCGTACTTTGCCAGCAATTCCAGTTGGTACGCCTCTCCTTGCTTACGCGTCGCCGCCGTTACAGGAATGTGCACAAAGAGGATTCCGTAGAACGCAGCCATCAATTCCACGTCGGCATGGTTGGAAACAATAATTGTAATTTCGCAATCGAGTTCGCCGGCGCGCCACCGGTAAAGCAGGTCGGCCACACAATGCAGATATTGCGAACAGAACAGCGCCACGCGCGGCTTGCGTGCCGACGCCGTCAGGGTCCAGCGCATGGCAAGTTCCGCCGCAAGCGGTGCAAAGTCCGTCTTGAATGTCTCAAGGTCGAATTTGCCTGGAGCGCTTTTAATGGCATCGCCGGGCAAATCAAGACTCCACTCCACGCGCATGAAAAAAAGGCCAAGTTCGTGATCCTGGTGCTGGTCCGCATGGAGAATATTTGCGCCATGCTCGTAAAGCAGGCCCGCAACACGCGCAACCAGACCCCTGCGATCGGGGCAGTCGATCAGTAGGACAGCAGAATTTCTCATTGTCTACAGATTATCGCGGGAGGCCTGACGGAAGCCTCACAGTCCGCCCGGATGAATTCAATCCTGCACTTGGTCTGCAAAGAGGAATTTCCACGACGGATCGAGGAACATCCAGCGCTGCGTGCTGAACCAACTGGTCGGCAGCGCGGGAACATGAAGCAATGTGTGGCCGCCGGTGCACATCATTTCCGTGCCGCTCCATGCCAGGAACGTTCTTGAATATTGCCCCACGCGCGCGGGATGGGCCACCCGCTCAAGGCATACCGGGCAACGGCGAAGCTGATCGGTCAAAGCCCAGCTCAAACCGAAAAGGCAGCCGAATACGGAAAGCGCAAGCTGCGTATACATGGCGTGGATTGTATCGAGCCCCGTAAAGCCGTAACCGACGTCGATGGCGCCGAAATAGACGATGGGCAACACAAGGACAATTTTTGCTGCCAGAAAACTCCACCGGTAAACGCGCCGGACCCATGAAATTTCATGAAGACTCACGCTGTACTCTGCGAGCGAAACTGAGGTGATGGCCGGCAATGCCAGCAACGCCAGCATGACCGCAAATAAAAAAACTGTTCGCGATGATGGAAATTCGCGTTGGATGGAAGTACCGAGCAGATCGTCGGGTGAGCGATACGGCGCATATGAGGTGATCTGAATCGATCCCGATTGCATTCTTGATCTTCCTGAGTCAGTAAGGTGCGCCACGACGTAACCCGCTCCAACCGGAATCGCCTTGGAGTCGGATTCAAGCAGCCAAGCGTCCACATTTCCTGGAAGTCCCAATGTTCCTTCGGGCAGCACACCCACAATCCTGGCCACAAGCGAGCCCAGCATCATCTGGCTACCCACGATGTCCGGGTTGGCGCCAAACTCCCTTCTCCACGCGCGTTCACTCAGAACCAGGCTCGGAATATCGGCATCTGAACTCGAAGCGGAATCCTTAAATTGAACGGGAAAACCGAGAAGAGTAAAGAAATTCGAGCTGGCCCGCGCCACTCCCCATCCCGCACGATCGCGCGAGCTGTCGTAGTGCTGCCAGCTGACGTTTTCCTTGGTGATGCGATAGAAGGCGAGGCCATCGAAAAATTCCTGCTTGCGATTTTTCCAGGCCCGGTATTGGCCTGACGAGATCGTAGGCAGTGAATCTTCGTTGTTGACGGACTTGATCAGCACCAGTCCTGATCGCGTGGCCACCTGGGACAAGCTCCGTTTGGCGCGTACGCCGGGAAGAACATGCATCAGCGTATAACTCGCTGCCAGCAATACCGCCAATACCGTAATGCATTGCCAGGCAGCACCAAAGCGCACGCGATGCGCGGAGCGTACTCGCCGATTCAAGCGCCGCAGGCAGAGCGCATCCTGGTACGCGCCCAAACAAAAATTAATCAGCGTGCGCTCCGATGCCCACGAAACGCGGCCGTCGCATTCATGCTCGCGGCGGCCCTGCCAAAGTTCGGCGCGCCATTCGCGCCACCACTCCGTGCGCTCGCCGCCGGGCACCACCAGCCACGCGCCTGCGAGCAATCCCAGGTTGAGCGCGCGAGCCAGCAGGTTGCCGGTGTTTTTCATACCGTGCGTTCCTCGTCGGTCGGTATCAACCGCTCCAGCAGCGGATAGCGTTTGCGCGAAGACTCGAGTGTAGTTCGACCTGCTGCCGTCAGCTTGTAATATTTGCGCGGGGGCCGTTGCTCCGCATCCGCGATCGACTGCTTCTCCCACTGCGATCGAATCAAATCGTCGCGCTCAAGCCGCCGCATGGCCGGATACACCGTCCCACTGGGCAGCCCCGTCATTTCCATAATGCTGAATCCGTACACAAACCCCGCATCAAGCGCCTGCAGGATCATGGCGGCGGTGTGCGAAAGCTTGGTGTCCGGGTTCTTTCCCTGAGCCATGCGCGCATTTTAGCTATGTAGCGATCTACTTGACAAGTGGTTATGTTGAATGCTACATAGGGTTGTATTCGAATTCTCTTACATGGGGAAGCCAATGAAATTGATTTGGATCGCCGCCCTCAGTTTTCCAGTTCTTGTTTTGATTCATGCCCAAAATGCTCAACAACAGCCGTCCGATTCGTCTGTCCAAAAAATCAAGTTCGTGACCGTGGACCGCGACGTGAAGCTCGAAGTGCTGGATTGGGGCGGAACAGGTCGTCCTGTTGTCTTGCTGGCCGGACTTGGAGTAACTGCGCATGCCTTCGACACGTTTGCGCCCAAACTCGCATCGTCGTATCACGTTTATGGAATCACGCGGCGCGGATTTGGCGGCTCATCAATTCCCAAGCCTGATGGCAACAACTATTCGGCCGATCGCCTGGGCGACGATGTTCTCGCGGTGCTGGATTCGCTAAAGATCGAAAAGCCAGTTCTGGCCGGACACTCCATGGCTGGCGAGGAACTGAGTTCAATTGGCAGCCGTCATCCAGAAAAAATCGCCGGCCTGGTTTATCTGGATGCTGCCTATGGCTACGCCTACTTCAATGACAAATCGGCTCACGGCGATCCCACAGCGGATGCGGCCGACGTAAGAAGCGATCTGGATCGCTTATTCTCGCCTGTTTCACTTGATGAACGTGTCAGACTCGCCCACCACTTATTGGAAACCAGCCTCCCGCGTCTGGAAAGAGATATCCAGGAGGGGTTGAAATTGTCCCAGGGCGCCCCAAATACAACACCTCCGGACTCACCAACGATGCAGGCTGGGATAGCAATTCGAAAAGGCGTGCAGATTTATTCGGCGGTTAAGTGCCCGGTTCTTGCGATCTATGCAGTTCCACACAGCATTCCTGAGTCTATGGAGAAGGACCCGGCAAGGCGCGCGCAAATTATTGCTGATGATCTGGTGACTACGTCGGCCCAGATAGACGCCTTCCAAGCCGGCAATCCTTCCGCTCGAGTGGTACGGATTCCAAACGCGAATCACCTCGTCTACCAGTCCAACGAGGCAGACGTAGTCCGCGAGATGAACGCCTTCATCGCCGGCCTTCCATAGATTGTCCTTCGTAATTTGGAGAGAGATACCATGCTCGAACTTCGACGCGTTTCCAAGCACTTTTCAGGGATTGCTGCTGTTGACGATGTCAGCTTTACGGCGCGTCCTGGCGAAGTAACCGGCTACCTCGGGCCCAATGGATCAGGCAAATCCACTACGATGAAGATGATCACCGGCCTGATCGAAATGACACTCGGCGAGATCCGTTTCGAAGGCAAGTCGATCCTTGACGATCCCATCGCATACCGTCGGCGCATGGGATACGTTCCTGAAGAACCATATCTCTACAACCACCTCTCTGGCGTGGAATACCTGACCATGGTTGCCCAGCTGCGCAATCTTCCCTGGCGCACGGCCGGCGAACGCATCGATGGGCTGCTGCGGCTGCTCTCACTTTACGATGACCGGCACGCCTCCATTGCAGGCTACTCGAAAGGCATGCGGCAGAAAGTCTTGATCGCCGCAGCCCTCATGCACGACCCGCAGTTGATTCTGCTCGACGAGCCGTTTTCCGGTCTCGATGTCGGTTCTGGACTGGTGCTGCGCAGCCTTATCCAGGAGCTTGCGCAGCGCGGTAAAGTGGTGCTCTTCAGCTCACATGAACTCGACACGGTGGAGCGGATCTGTTCGCGCGTCGTCATACTTCATCGCGGCAAGCTCGTTGCCGACGACACAATCGTGCGCCTGCGTTCGCTCATGGAGTTGCCCACACTCGAAGGCATTTTCTCTCAGCTCGCGGTCGAGCAGGACACCGAATCGATGGCGCGGCAGATTGCGGATCTCATCCATGCGTAGACTTGCCTTGCTTGTGCTTGCCCGCCTGCCACTGGAAAATCGCGTTTTATGCCGCCAGTTTATGCTGCGGGTCGTCGATCTTGAGGCTCTGTCGATCGAGGCGGATATTCCGCAATTCCTGGGTCAGTTCGCGGGCGTCGCTATCATGCTCAGCATTGTTCACTCCGTGATCGCGTGGGCCTATTTTGCTCCCATGTCCATAAGTGAGCGAATCGGATTCGCATGCCACTTTGAGCAGTACCTCATCGCCACCATGATGCTGGCAGTCGGGATCTTCGCAGTCATCAGCTGGGATGCGGTGTTTCCCGATCGCCGCGACATCATGGTGCTCTCGCCGCTTCCCGTCAAAGCACGTACCATCCTGTTCGCCAAGCTCGGTGCGTCCGGCGCAATCCTCGGGCTGGCGATTCTCACGCTCAACATCCTGTCAGGATTCGTGTGGCCGTTTGCGCTCGGCATGGCCGGCGGCTTCGTGCAGGGCTTCCTTAGAACTTGCGCGGCCTGGTGGTTCACCATGATCGCCGCTAGCCTTTTCATGTATTCGTCCGCGCTTGCCATCCAGGGAATCAGTGCGCTGTTGTTGCCGCGCAGACTGTTCATGCAGGTTTCAGCGGTGATGCAGGTGGCTGGATTCGCCGCCATTTTGTCAGTCTATTTTCTGCAGGGTACGCTCACTTCAATGGCCGCGCTCGTCGCCCCGCAGAATCAGCGGCTGCTGGCAAGCTCGCCGTCGTTCTGGTTTTTTGCGCTCTTCAACCAGGTGCGCGGAGTACTTCCGCCGGAGCTTGCCTGGGTTGCGCAGCGTGCCTGGGTCGCGCTTGCCGTCTCTCTTTCCGGCGGCCTGCTGGCGTTGCTGTTGTGCTACCTGCGCACCATGAAGAAGACCGCTGAAGAACCGGATCTGCTGCCGGCTAAACGCGGTTTCCACTGGGCACCGCGTCTCGGAGGCGGACTGCAGGCCGTTATCACGCTCTTTTCATTGCGAACACTTCTGCGTAGCCGCCATCATCGCGTGATTCTTGCTTTCTACCTCTCTATTGTTTTCGCCATCGCTCTGGCCGCGGCGCACCGGGCTATCGCCGCCGGCCAGCCGCGTCCTTTCTCAGCCGAACTGCCCACCATCACTAACCTCATGATGGTCATCTCTGTGATCGGATTTCGAAAGGTATTCTCGATTCCAGTTTCGCTTACCGCGAATTGGGTTCTGCGGACTACCCAGCTCAATCCTTCGCTAGAATTTGTCGCTGCCACAAGAAACACCTTGTTCCTTTTCGCCGTCGTTCCGGTTTGGATCGTTTCCGCCTGTCTAGGGCTTTCCTTTCGACCTCTGCCTCTGGTTGGAGAGCATCTCCTGGTGCTGATACTGATCGGCATCATCCTCGTTGAGCTCAGCCTGATCCGTTTTCACAAAGTGCCATTCACCTGCTCTCTCCTACCAGGAAGCACCAATCTCCAATTAGTGTTTTGGGCCGGGCTCGCCGGCTTCGTTCTCCTCTCGCTCTTCGTCATCTCGTGTGAAATGCCGGCACTTCGCAACATGCGCCTCTACGTGTGGCTTGTTGCCGCACTATGCGCATTCGCCGCAGGACTCTGGACGTTCAACCGGCACAAAGCAAAATCGGCGATTCTCTACTTTGAAGAACTTCCTGACGAAGTCCTGACTACATTGCACCTTCTCATGCCTCCATCCCCAGCAACCGTTTCGCATCATCAATAGCGCCAGGGCCGCAAGAATTGAACCCAAAAAGGAAACCGCCGGAGCGAAACCCAACTCCGGCAGTGCGCGTGCAACGCAAAATCTTGAATCGTCCTTACGCAGCCGTGTGACCGCGGGCTTCGATGTTCGCATTATGCGGCGCCTGCAATTGCTGCCGCAGCGTGCCGGCCAGCTCGGCCACTAGTCGCAGGCGGTCGGCTACCGGCGTGGGCACACCGATCCCCTTGAGAGCCAGTTCCGATTGCAGTAGCAGTCCGGCGATTGTCGACTTGAGCTCTGTCTCCATGGCGGAGGCGGCGGCACGGCTGGCCAGCGCCTGCTCCCGCTGACGGCGATAGAGCGCCGCCTTAATCTCACGCACTAAGCGCGCGGATCCGGAAAGCGCAAAATTAACTTGCAGCGGTATCGCAAGGCCGGCCTGTGCCCAGATTGCTTCTGCTGCAGCCGGATCGCATTCGGTCAACGTTTCGTCCAATACTACCGCGAAAAATTCACGCCGCTTCAGTATCGCCAAGGCTGACCTGCGATTCTCGGCTACTTCTACTACCATGCCCAGTTGCGTGCTCACCGCTGCTCCACAGTTGCGTGCTCCCTCAATGCCAGTCACCATCAAAACGCTCATCTCAACTCCTTGAATGCGGCCCTCGGCCCATGGCTTGAACTTCATTGGTTTGGCTCTCCGCATAAGTGGCCAGCCTCGGCGAGCGGCCACAAGGCACACCGCGCGTAAGCTATCCCGCTCAAGAAAGCTGGAAATTCTTTACTGAAAAGTGCGGATTAGTCTTCGCTAAGAGGATCGGCGATGCCGTATTCCTTCAGCTTTCGGTAAAGCGTGGTTTTGCCAATGCCGAGCAACCTGGCAGCCTGAAGCTTGTCGCCCTTGAGGGTGCGAATTGCTGACACAATCGCTTCACGCTCCAGGTCGGCCAGCGTTCTTACACCGGTCGCTTCATGATTCTCGGCGTCGTTCCCGGCTGCAGCCGTGTTGCTGGCACGGTGGGCTTCGAGCCCCTGCCGTTGCAGTTGCGTGGGCAAATCACCCAGGTGCAGGACCGGCCCTGAAGTTAATGCGCAGGCCCGCTCGACCGAGTTCTCAAGTTCTCGTACATTGCCCGGCCAGTCGTAGCGCATCATCGTGCGCAATGCCTCGTCACTCAGCGTGAACTTGGCGCCGCGCTCTTTGCTGATGCGATCGAGAAAGTGCGCCGCCAGCAGCGGAATGTCTTCGCGCCGATCCCGCAACGAGGGCAGCCGCAGATTGACCACGTTGAGGCGGTAGAACAGATCCTTGCGGAAAGTTCCTTTTTCCACCATCGACGCCAGGTCGCGATTGGTCGCAGCCAGAATCCTCGCCTTGATCGGCACCCGGTGCGTGGCGCCGACCGGACGCACTTCTCTCTCCTGCAGTGCGCGCAACAGTTTGGCCTGGAGGTCCAGCGTCAGTTCGCCAATCTCATCGAGGAATACCGTACCGCCCTCGGCGGCAACCAGCAGGCCATCCTTGGAGCGATTGGCCCCGGTGTACGCGCCTTTTACATGGCCGAACAACTCGCTCTCGATGAGCGTCGGCACCAGCGAGCCGCAATCGACCGGTAGAAATGGCTTTTGAGCGTTCGGCCCAAAAGCATGAATGGTCCGCGCCACCAGTTCCTTGCCCGTTCCGCTTTCGCCCAGAATCAGTACCGGGTGCGCACTTAGCGCAACCTTGGAGAGAATCCGATATAGCTTCTCCATCTCGTCCGAGCGGCCAATCATGGAGCCAAGCCCCTGCGACAGGCGCAGCCGTTCGCGTACTTGCCTGGCCGTTTTGTCGGTGGTTTGGTTCTCAGCCGCCCGGTCCAGAACCGTTGAAAGCTCGTCCATGGCAAAAGGCTTGGTCAAATAATCCGAGGCGCCGCAACGCATTGCTTCAACCGCTGCATTCACCGTCCCCGATGCCGTCATGGCAATCACTATGGTGTTCGGATAAAGAAGTTTGACTTCGGAAATAAGTTCCAGCCCGTGATTCGCGCTGTTGGGCAGGTCGACAAGCAAGATATCCGCCCGCCGCCCACGCAACTGGATTCGTGCCTGGCCAAGATCGCCCGTGCTTTCCACCGCGTAACCGAGGCTCGACGCTATCTCCGCGCAAGCTGAACGTACCGCCGAATCAGGATCGACTACGAGCAGATGCAGGCGCACTGCGGGCTCGGTGTTTCGGGGGATAAACTCCATGGGCCTTTTGTTGCTGATGATTGTCTCCAACATTGTATTTGCCTTTCTGGCGAATAAGAGCGATGAGATAAGCGTCAATACATGCCAAAAACCGGCACGCCGTCGTTAGATCTTGGCGCCCAATTTTCTTACCGGCAGTTCGATCTGAATACGCGCGCCGCCTTCCGGGTAGTTGCAGGCGAAAATGCGGCCGCCTGCCGCTTCCACAATCGAGCGGGAGATTGCCAGTCCTAGCCCGCGATGTTGGGCCGCCTTGCTCCCCGCGGCCGCTGCATCTTTGCCACGCGTTGTATAGCCCGAGTCGAAGACGGTCGTTTGCGCCTCCTCCGGTATTCCCGGCCCGTTGTCTTCCACGGTAAGCACCAACGTGTCCATTGCTCCGGCACTGGCTGGAATTTCACGCAGGCCGATCTCAAGGAGTCCGCCAGACGGCATCGCTTCGCCGGCATTCTTTACTAGGTTCACCAACACGCGGGTCAAGTCCTCGCCAGTCATCCATACCGGGCGCGCGCCACCAACCACATCAACGGTAAGGGTGATGGAAGAACCCGCCAGTGCAGCCAGCAGATTGTGATTGGCGAGAAGTTCAACCGCCAGGCTGCCGATGGGCGCGCTTGGTTTTGGATCCCAACGCGTCATCCAGTCATTGCGCATCAACCCCTGTTGCCTGCGATCAACGCCGCCGCGCTTTGTATATGCCTGCCCAGTGGTAAGGACGTCCTGGTCGGTATCGATCGCCACCAGCTTTTCAACCAGCCGGCGACTGGCGGCAGCAACGAGCCGCAGTTCACTGCCGTAATGAGCGAACGGGTATGCCAGCACGCCCGGTTCTTCAAGCAGGTCGCAGTAGAGTCCAAGCGCAGTTACCATGTTGCGCGCATCGTGCGCTACTTCGGCTACGGTCTCTCCGCGACTGCCAATCGTCGCCAACGTCTCTACCACCACTTCCAACCGCTTCCGCTCTACCGTATTCATTGTTGTCGCTTCCAATTGCTGCATCGCTTGTTCCTCTTTCTTAAGCGGGAGGAGAAACCGCTCTCGAAGTTTGGCGCGAACGAACCCGAACGCCTGCTCCGAAGCTTCTTCCCAATCCCGATCTAACTGCTTGTTTGTCCTCTTCTAGTACACGTGGTGTGCCAAACTCGAACAGATCAGGTAAATTACTGATAATGGGATAGATGACTGTCCGTTTCTCGGACATTGGGGCCCCGCGGAGGTTTGCGTATCCGTTCCGAAATGGAACAGCTCCACATGCCAATTCGCATTAAAGCCCATGTTTGCCAGCGGTTACCCCGGCATTCCCGATTCGGCGCGGCATAACGCTCGATTCCCGTTCTGAAATGGACCTCTTTTTCCCACGCCTGGGGAGCGGCGATCGCCGATCGACAATTGCACCAAGGCGGGTCTCGGGCGCCGATCCGATGCCGATTTCGTACAATCGCCCTATGCACGCTCCCAACCAGTTCTTCCGTCCTGGCGGCCGATCCGCCTCGCAACTTCGTCCGCTTACTCTCACTCCCGGCTTTGTTCAAACTGCGGAGGGCTCCGTTCTTGTCACCCTGGGCAACACACGAGTCTTGACCAATGCCACCATCGAGCAGGGTGTTCCAGGCTGGCTGCGCAACTCCGGCCGGGGCTGGGTCACGGCGGAGTACTCCATGCTTCCGCGCTCAACGGTCACGCGCACTCCGCGTGAGAGTGAGCGCGGCAAGATCGGCGGCCGCACGCACGAAATTCAGCGGCTCATTGGTCGCAGCCTGCGTTCTGCGGTGAATTTGCATGTCCTGGGTGAACGCACCGTCATTCTTGACTGCGACGTAATCCAGGCAGACGGCGGTACACGCACCGCGGCCATCACCGGCGCCGCTGTAGCGCTGGGAATCGCACTGAACGCACTGGTCAAAGCTGGAACGCTGAAGCAGTCGCCGCTCAAGCAACTTGTGGCAGCCACATCGGTGGGTATTGTCGAAGGAACAGCCTTGCTTGATCTTTGCTACGAAGAAGATTCTGCCGCAGAGGTAGATATGAACGTAGTGATGACCGAGGACGGCGGCCTGGTAGAAAGCCAGGCGACTGCAGAAAAAGGCTCCTACTCGCGAAGCCAGCTTAACGGGCTGCTGGATCTGGCGGAAGGCGGGATTAATGAAATCTTCGCAGCGCAGCGTGCGGTGCTGGGAGCGTAAGGCGAGCTATCAGCTATCAGCTATCAGCTATCAGCTTTCAGCTTTCAGCCAATCGCTATTAGCTCCCGATTCACTGTTCACTGACCACTGTCCCCTGAACCCCGTATACTCGCTGATTCGATCTGGAATCTGTTCGGAGAAGCTCTATGCACACGCCCACGCGTCGCGAGGTGCTTGGCTTGCTGTTGGCGGCGCCTGCCGTTCGATTGACATGCGCAGAAACCGCGGGCGAATGGATTTCGCTGTTTGATGGCAAGTCGCTTAGAGGATGGAAGGCCAGCGAGTATCCCGGTACATTTTCCGCGGCCGACGGACAGATTGTCGTCCGCGGCGGCCGCTCGCACCTGTTCTACTCCGGGCCGGTTGAAAGCGCTGATTTTAAAAACTTCGAGCTCTCGGCGGAAGTAATGACGCGGCCCGGCGCCAACTCCGGCATTTATTTTCATACCGCATTTCAGCCGACGGGCTGGCCTCGCGCTGGATTTGAAGTGCAGATCAACAATTCGTTCAAGGGCGATAACAAAAGGACCGGGTCGCTCTACGGAGTACGCAACGTCTACCAGCAGTTCGTGCGCGACAACGAATGGTTCAACCTGAAAATCCTGGTGCGCGGCAAACGGGTACAGGTTCGCTTGAACACCATGCTGGTTGTCGATTACGTTGAACCCGATCCGCCGTTTCGCGCCGATTCCGCATTCGATCGCACAATCAACCGCGGCACCTTCGCCCTGCAGGGCCACGACTCAGACAGCACCACGTACTTCAAGAACATTCGAGTGCGTCCGCTGCCCGACGGTCTTGCTACAGACGAAGAAGCGCCGAGCGTGGACGAGGTCTATCGCGAGATCATACGGCTGGGCGTTGAAAACTTTCCCGTCGTCGATTATCACGTGCATTTGAAAGGCGGGCTCACACTCGATCAGGCTCTCGCCAATTCGCGCCGGCACGGAATCAACTACGGCATCGCCATCAACTGCGGGCTCAATTTTCCAGTGCATGACGACGCCAGTGTTCGCGAATATCTTGCGACCATGAAAGGCCAGCCTTGCTATGTGGCGCTGCAGGGCGAAGGTCGCGAATGGATGACGCTCACTTCGGCGGAGTCCGTTGCGCGCTTCGATTACTGTTTTACCGACGCCATGACTTTTCGCGATCCGACCGGGTTCCGCCGCCGCCTTTTTGTTGAGGAGGAGATGGGCGACCTCTCGGATCCCGAGGCCTTTATGGATCTCTACGTCAGACGCATCGAAGGCGTGATGAAAGAACCGATCGACATTTATGCCAATGCCACATTTCTTCCATTACCGTTGCGACCCCAATACGACACGTTATGGACCGCTGCGCGCATGAAGCGCGTCATCGATGCGGCCATCGAAAATGGCGTTGCCATTGAGATCAACAATCGCTACAAGATCCCAAGCCCAGCATTTATCAAGGCAGCCAAGGCCGCCGGGGCACGGTTTTCTTTCGGCACCAACAACGCTGAAGCCGAACTTGGCCGGCTCGAATACCCGATTCAGATGGTGCGCCAGTGCAGCCTCAGGTGGCAGGACATCTTCGTACCCAAACCCAACGGCGGCAAACCAATCCAGGTTAAAAAGTGGCAAATGACGCATGAATGACAAGCTGTCTAGGTAACTCTGCGAAACGCTGCGGAACTCAGCTCCTGGCGGCGAGCCGATTTTCTAGCTGTGGACTGTTTTCGTAAATTCCGGCTATAGTGTTTCATTGCCGGATCGGGTTTCACTCTCTTATTCACGGTAATGGGCCCTGATGCAGCTCGGGGATTTCCTCCAGGAGAATCCGATGAAAATTACCGACACAATTGGATCGGTGTTGAAGTTCAAGAATCAATCGCGTATTTTGTCCATCACGCCTGAGCAGTCCGTCTTCGAAGCGATCGAACTCATGGCTGAACACGACATCGGCGCACTGCTGGTTCTTTCCGGCCAAAGATTGGTGGGGATTCTTTCGGAGCGCGACTATGCTCGGAAAGGCGTGCTGCTCGGCCACCACTCCAGGGAGACCAGTGTCAGCGAGATAATGACGAGCCCCGTAGTCTCCGTCAGCCCGAAGTACACTGTGGATGAGTGCATGGCGCTGATGACGCAGCAGCACTTCCGGCATCTGCCCGTGTTGCAGGGCGAAACGGTGGTTGGCATCGTATCCATTGGCGATTTGGTGAAGTGGGTGATCTCCGACCAGGCACATACCATCCAGGCGCTGGAGGGTTACATTACCGGAGCCTATCCGGCGTAACCGACCCATCCATTTTGGCAAAACATGAATCCAACCACGTGAGAATCTCCATTGGCATGTGTGCGTATAACCGTACCCGGAGGGGAGAAAACTTGGTACAACCGATGCGCGTAGCTTTTGCCTTGATTTCGGCGGCGCTGTTCGCGCTGCCAATTCCAATTTCTATGGCGCAGACTCCGTCCGGCGCTGCGATGCCCGCTCCGGGAACGGCTCAGCCTGCCGCACCGATGGTTTCCGTTTCCGCGCAACTGCAGCCGGCGCTCAGCTCGGTCCATCACAGCGTCGACACCATTCATGTGGAT
Organism: Occallatibacter sp.; assembly: GCA_017883405.1. Classification (GTDB taxonomy): domain Bacteria; phylum Acidobacteriota; class Terriglobia; order Terriglobales; family Acidobacteriaceae; genus Telmatobacter. The sequence goes on from JADGNO010000288.1 coordinate 36,527, forward strand.
AAATGGAAGCGCGGCAACATTCGCGATGAAGCGGCCCAGAACGTGAGCCAAATACAGCGCGACATCGACGTAACCCTGCCACCCATGCTGCGCGATGCCGATACGGCGCCCGGGAGCCTGAGCAAGCTGCTGCCGATTTCGCGCAACATCAGCGCACTCTACGACGTGCTGCTGCGGGTGGTGGAAGCTTCGCGCGTGATAGGGCCCGACGACCAGGTTGCAACGTTGCAGCAGGCGCTGGTGACACTGGGGAATGCCCGGCTGGCGTTCAGCGACCGGATGCAGACCTCGGCCACCGCAATGGAAAAGCAGGTAAGCGATCTGCGCACAACGGTACAGACGCAAGCGGCGAAAATCGCCGCGACGCCTGCTCCCGTGGCTCTGCCTTGTACGCCTCCCCCGCCGCGCACGATACCGAAGAAAGTCGTGCATAAGCCAGCCGCCGCAGGTGCCGCGACAACAAATACAAAGCCATCGCCGTCGACCGTGAAGCCGTCAACGCCGTCAACGCCGACAACGAGCACGCAGCCGAAACCGAGTACGCAGCAGACGCACTAAGGCCCGCGCTGGGACGGATCGCGATTACGATTCTCTTTCTGAGGTTGGTGGTGGAACCGAGAGTGGCGGGGGAGAATTCTGCTATCCCACCCTTCTCGTGATGAAGCAACGAGAAGGATGGGGCATCCTCAGAGTATTGCTGATCGAAGGGTGGGCCAACCGCAAAGCACATAACTAGTGCAGCACCAGCGAAAGCAGCAACGCGATCAGCAGGCCGCTGGTGGAGAGCACTGTTTCCACTACCGACCATGTGGAGAGAGTTCCCTTTACATCGAGTTTGAAGAGCGAGCCGACCAGCCAGAAACCCGAATCGTTGACGTGCGAGAGCATGAGCGATCCGGCACCGGTTGCGATGACGAGCAGCTCGGGCCGTACACCCATTTGACCGGCAACGGGCGCGAGCACTCCTGAAGCCACCGCCATGGCAACGGTTGCAGAACCCATGCACACGCGCACCAGAGCGGCCAGCGCCCAGGCCAGCAGCAGCGGCGGCATATGCGCACCGAGGGCGAGGCCGACGGTTGATTGCGCCGCGCCGGAATCGCGCAGCACGCCGCTCAGCCCACCTGCAGCAGCCAGAATGACAAGCACTCCGGCGATGGGGACGAAGGAGTCTGCTGTCAGCCTGCGCAACATCTCAGGCCCGTGATGCGCTTCTCTGGGAATCCTGCTGCCCAGCGTAGCCAGAGCAACCAACACGGCGACGAGCATGGCCACGTCAGGGTAGCCGAGCACGTGCAGAATCTGGTTGGGCACGGACCCGATCGCCGTCATGGAATCGGCCCAGCTGCCGCCAAAGATGAGTGCGATGGGAAGCAAGATGGCGACCAGCGCGCGTGCCGGGCCAGCGGGCCTTGATGCGTGCGGCGCATTCCCCGACGAACCTAACGCAGCCGTCGATGGCATCTCTGCGACTGCTTCTCCGAACTGCTGACGCCGCCGCCAGCGCCGCTCCTGCACATACCAGACGCCGGGCCCGGCAATGGCCGCTGCGGGAATACCGGCGAGCATGCCCCACAAAATTACGCGGCCCAGGTCGGCGTGGAACACGGTGGCCGCCAGCAGCGCCGATGGATGCGGCGGAATCAACCCATGGGTAATGGAGAGCCCGGCAAGAACCGGCAACGCCACCAGAATCGGCGGACGTTTGGCGCGCTCTGCCGCTTCGACAATGATGGGCATCAGCAGCACCAGGCCTACTTCAAAGAAGACCGGCATGCCGACCAGCAGGCTCAACCCAAGCAGCGCCCACGGAAGACCTTTGGCGCCGCAGCCTTCAACCAGAGTTTTGCCGAGAGAGGCCGCGCCGCCCGATGAAGCCAGCAACTGGCCCAGCACCGCTCCCATGCCAAGAATGATGGCGATGTGGCCCATCATGTTTCCCACGCCGGCGGTGAACGAGAGGGGCACCTGCCGGAGCGGCATGCCCGCAGCAACGCCAAGCGCGAACGCCGCTACGGAAAGCCCCAGCGCGGCATGCAGCTTAAATTTGCCTACGAGCAGTAAAAGCAGCAGTACCGTACCCGCGACGCAGGCCAGGAGGTACCAGTCATGAGCAGAAACGGGCGCGGGATGCACGGGCAGATTATTCCATATCGTTGCAACTACGCGCATTACTTGGATTAAGCACAGAGACTTCTATTGCCGCGCGATGTTCGAAGGGCCGCAAGAGCCTTGTAAATCGGCCTTTTTCTTTGCCTACTTGTGCGCGCCGCCACACTTTTTCCTTGCGCGTCAGTGCTACCATAAGGATGATTGCAGCTCCTGCAGCCCGGCAGTAGTACTCCGCTTTCATTGGGGCATGCGCACAGGCAAACTGGGAGCCAGCACACAAAGGAGAATTTCCTATGCCTCTAGTTTCCATGCGGCAGCTTCTCGACGAGGCCGCCAAGGGCGGTTACGGCGTCGGCGCATTCAACGTAAACGATATGGAACAGATTCAGGCCATTATGATGGCGGCCAAAGAGACGAAGTCTCCCGTCATTGTGCAGGCCAGCCGCGGCGCGCGCCAGTTTGCCGAGGATCTATACCTCTTCAAGCTGATTCAGGCGGCAGCCGAGTTGAATCCTGATATTCCGATTGCCATGCACCAGGATCATGGCAACAGCTTTGAGACCTGCAAGAGCGCCATCGAACTGGGCTACACCTCGGTGATGATGGACGGGTCGCTCAAGGAAGACGGCAAGACTCCGTCGACCTTTGATGAGAATGTTGAAGTGACGCGGCGCGTGGTGGACTATGCGCACGAACGCGGCGTGACGGTGGAAGGCGAAATCGGCGTGCTGGGCGGCGTTGAAGACGGCCACGGCGCGGGCGGCAGCGGTCTTGACCACATTACCGACCCCGACCAGGCAGTTGAGTTTGCAGAGCGCACCGGCGTTGACGCGCTGGCCATCGCCATCGGCACCAGCCACGGCGCTTACAAGTTCACCAAGAAGCCGGA
>JADGNO010000289.1 GCA_017883405.1 Occallatibacter sp.
GTTGGCTACCGGCCGTAGAAATCCAAAAACCCTGCCCGCGCCCGTAGTGCATCGCCGCGGCCCTGTACGCTTTCAGCCTTCTCATGGCACTGATCCGACACGCTTCGGGCTGGCGCGGTAGCCGCCGCATGTGATTGAATCGATAGCAGGAGCAGGCTCGCCCGGAGGCTGAAAGCAGGGCACGTCTGCTGTACTGGAGAAATTGAGATGGCGAATCCCCTTCTTCCCCTCGAAGAGCGCAACCTGACCCCCGACCAAGTGGAGGCGCTGGACAAACGGCGCGAGCTTGGGCATACGTTCCTGGTGATTGCCGGGCAGTTTTCGGTCATTGCCACGGTTCTGTTGCTGTGGGTAGGTCAGGACCTGGAGTACTCGCCGGGATGGGTTCACCCCATGGCGTACTACTTCTTCATCGCGCTCGGGCTGATCGCAACATTCGGAATCACCGGCATGGTGCTTCGCCGCGGAACACCGCGACTTGACTAGCGGCAAGCGTGCTGTTTTCAGAGCGCTGTCCGGTGGACCCGATATCCGTGCACGCAAGACCTTTGCGGGCAGGTTTGGGGTTGAGCCGTATTCGCGGGCACGAGCATCTGAAACGGTATAGCCTTGTAGGTGATGATGGCAGTTGCTTCCCTTTCCGGCCTTACGTTCACGACTCTCGAACCCCGGCTGACCGATAGCCACGGCCGGGTGATCCACGACCTGCGCGTATCGATCACAGATCGCTGCAATTACAAGTGTGTCTATTGCCGCACCGGTGAAGTGGGCGCGCACTATCCCGAACTGCAAATCGAAGAATACCTTCGGCTGATCAGGGTGTTTGTCGGCCTGGGTATCAGCAAAGTTCGGCTCACCGGGGGCGAACCACTGCTGCGCCGCGGCTTGGTCGATATGGTGAAAGAGCTTGCCACCTGGCGCACAATCGAGGGCGAGCCGCTGGATCTGGCGCTCACCACCAACGGACATCTGCTGGAAGAACTGGCTGCGCCGCTCAAAGCAGCGGGCCTGAACCGTGTCACCGTGAGCATGGATGCCGTAGACGCGGCAACGTTCGAACAAATCACCCGCATTCCCGGAAGTTTCGAGACGGTGCTGCGCGGCGTTCGTGCTGCGCGGGCTGCCGGTCTAACTCCGCTCAAGATCAACTGCGTCTTGCTGCGCGGCTTCAACGACAACCAGGTTGAGGGCTTTGCCCGCTTTGCTCGCGAAGAAGGCGTGGTGGTTCGGTTCATCGAGTTCATGCCGCTGGAAGAGGGCCGGTTGTGGACACCGGAAATCGTGGTCACGCTCAAGGAAATTGTGGAGCGCATTGGCCGGGTGCTTCCTTTAGTGGAAATGCCTGCCCGCGAAGCAAGCGAGACAGCGCGGCGCTACACCTTTGCGGACGGAGTCGGCGAAATCGGCATTATCGCTCCCGTGAGCCAGGCTTTTTGCGGAGCATGCAGCCGCGTGCGTCTGACCTCGGATGGAAAGATCCGCACATGCCTGTTCTCTCAAGTGGAGCATGACCTGTATGGCAGGCTGCGCGCCGGAGCCGACGACGAGGAACTGCGCGACTACATTGTGCGTACCGTCAAAGGGAAGGAAGCGCGGCATCACATCGGAGAGCCGGGATTTCTGAAACCTTCCCGGTCAATGGTTCACATTGGCGGCTAGCCAGGGCCCGCGATTCCAAAATTCATCTCAAGAAAAACGTGACTACACATTGATATGAAAGAATGTCATCAAAGAGTTCCCCAACTGGCTCGCTTATGACAAATGAGACGGAAAGTCGTATCCCTCTCGACGATCTGCTTGTATTCCATCAGTTAGCGCGTTCACTCACGTCGAGCTTCGATCTCGATACGATTCTGCGCACAATTCTTGAACAGATGGAACGCATCATGGAGGCGGAGTTGTGGACGCTTCTGATGCTGGATGAGGCGACGCAGGAACTATACTATGCGATTGCGGCAGGCGGAGAGCAAGAAGCGTTGCGCGACCTGCGCGTAAAGGTGGGCGAAGGTGTTGCAGGGTGGGTGGTGCAGCACGGAGAAACGCTCATCGTGCCGGAAACATCCACCGATCCCAGGTTGATGGAAGAAGGCGGCGCAACCTCACATAACATTCGTTCGGTGATTGCACTGCCATTGCGCGGCCGCAAGGGAACGCACGGCGCGATTGAAATTTTTAATCCTCGCACTGAGCAGATGACCGATTACACGATCGCATTTCTACACATCCTCGCTGACCATGCTGCTATCGCAATTGAAAATGCGCACGACGTTGCGCGCATTCAGCAGCTGACCATTACCGACGACACGACAGGGCTGTACAACGTGCGGCATCTTTATGATGTGCTTGGCCGCGAGCTAAGCCGGTGCAGCAGGATGAAATTACCGCTGAGCGTGGCATTCCTTGATCTGGACCAGTTCAAGCTTGTGAACGATGTGCATGGTCACCTGATCGGAAGTGAGCTGCTGGCGCGGGCCGGCCAACGCCTGCGCGAACTGAGCCGCAAGCAGGATTGGTGCTTCCGCTATGGCGGCGACGAATTCGTGATCCTGATGCCGGAGACGAGCGCGGAAGAAGCGCATGCCCGGGCAAACAATTTGTTGAGCGCATTAATGAACACGCGTTTCCGCATGAAGGGCGGCATGGAACTAAGCGTGCGCGCCAGCGTGGGGCTTGCCACGGCGCCAATTGACGGCGCGACTGTACATGCTGTGATTGGCGCCGCCGACACTCGCATGTACATGGTCAAGAGCAATGGGCGCGGCCAAGTATGGCATAAGTAACCAATATTTAAATTCCGCTTAGTCAAACCGAGTTAGGGCCGGATGCCGTTCAGCGGGATCTCAACCTCAATTTACCGCTGCAACCGCCAGAGAATTCGCCGAAAAAGTCCCAGGATTCGCCGCACATCCTTTTCAGTGGGTGCGAGCCTGCGTAGCGACAATCGCACGTCGTGGCGATTTGCTTCGCGCATAGTTGCCGGGGAGTAGTGCGCAGCGTCCATCACCTGTTCCACCACACCCGCCAGAAGCTCAAGGCTTCCGGATTCAGCAACCGGCGGAGGTACGCTTGACTGCTTGCCGGCTATCGCCAGATCCTTCCCCGAGTAGGTATGGGCGGCCAATTCATAAAGGCAGACGGCCACTGCCTGGCCAAGGTTCATCGAAGGTTGCTGTTCATCCGTAGGGATTTCAACCAGCACCTGGCAGTAGGAAAGATCCTCTTTAGTCAGGCCGTGTTTCTCCGGTCCAAACACCAAGGCGAACCGTCCGCCACGTTCCAGTTCTTTGCGGACCAACGGGCACAAATCCGGTAGCTTTACAACGCGCTGCTCGGGCTTGCGATATGTCAACGTTCCCGTGCCTGCAATCAGGGTGCAGTCGCGCACGGCGACCGCAAGAGACTCGGCGACGGTTGCATTCTTCAAAATGTCCGGGGCGCCTACGGCTGACTTTGCTTCGCGCCAGTGCGGCGCATAGGGCGCCACCACCGAGA
>JADGNO010000290.1 GCA_017883405.1 Occallatibacter sp.
AGCGACAGCCGCCATACCTCCGTTGGCACCCAGGCCATCTACAGGTTTGTGCGCCCGGTCTGCTATCAGGACTTCCCACAGGCAGCCTTGCCGGCCGAACTGAAAGACGAAAATCCGCTCGGCATTCTGCGCCTGGTCGATGGCGTCTACACGCGCGATGCAGTAAGGGAAGCGGTCGGCGCCAAGGCATAGTTACAACCAGAATTGATCAAATGCAACGAGGGCTCGTCCTGAATGTCAGGACGAGCCCTCAGCGTTTCCGCTACTTGTGGCTGAGTGACCAGACATAAGCCGCCACTGCTTTCGATTGTTCCGGTGTAAGCTGAGTGCCCCCGTTCGGCGGCATCGGGCTGCGAAATTGCTTCGGCTGCATCACGCCAGTGGTGATGGTTTTCGTCAGACCGGCCAAACTGCCATCGCTCCACATCCACTTCTTCTTTGTCAGGTCTGGGCCCAGCGGAGTTCCACCGCCATTCGTACCGTGGCAGGCAGTACACATTGCGCCCGCTACCTGGCCGTGAAAGATGCGGCCACCCAATGCCACCATCGCAGGCGTCGCACCGGGAGCAACCGGAAGCGCAGCCGCGCCAGCGTCAGGATGTGTGCCCTCGGGGGGCTTGGCCTGCGCCTGCATCACCTCGCCCGGCGAAGCGGTCAAACTCGGGCAAGGCCTGTACGCGGCCTTCACCGTCGAGCCCTGTGCGCTGCCGTTGTAGGTGATCTTGTAAATGCGGCCCCGCACGTCGTCGGAGACATACAACGATCCATCCGGACCCACTGCCACGCCGGAAGGCCGATGCTGCGCGTCACCCGGCGAAGTGGCTCCCCCGGCAAAGCCGTCCGCAAAAATCTCGCACCGCCCGGCAGTGCCGGTTGGCGTCAGCCCCTGGTAAACAATGTTGTAGCCGCCCTGCGCATAAGGAGCCCGGTCCCACGATCCATGGAACGCGATGAAAAGCCCTCCGCGGTAATTGGCCGGGAACTGCTTGTCGCTGTAGTAGGTCATCGCGTTGGGAGCCCAATGGGCAGGGAAGGCCGCCGTAGGCCCGGTCTTGCTGGCGCACACTCCTGCGGTCTTGCCACCATCTCCACCGTACTCCGGCGCCAGAACCAGCTTGCTCTGATACGGATCGTAGTAGCACTCCGGCCAGCCGTAATCGCCACCCTGCTTTAGCAGCAGCACCTCTTCTGACGGCAGCGTTGCCTCCTGCGTCGACTTGTAAAGTGCCGGCCAATTGGCATGGAGCTGATCGCGGCCGTGTTGCGTTATGTAAACGCGGTGATGGACCGTATCGACACCAAAGCCTTCAGCATTTCGGATTCCCGTCGCAAAGCGCTCTGCGGGTGAAAACGTCTGGTCTGACTTTTTGGCGTCGAATCGCCAGATGCCGCCTCGGGTTTCCAGTTCAGTGCATGGCTTGGCGCCAGGCGATCCCGCTATCCGATTTTTAAATTGGCAGGCGTTGGTGGCCGTGCCCACATCCACATACATAAGCCCGTCTGCGCTGATGTAAAACGGGTGCATCGGGTGGTCGCCTCCCAGCGGCAGTCCGGAAACCACCGTCTCCGCAGATCCCTGCGGAACAATCGCATCCGCAGGCAGCGCATAGCGGACAATTCGGTCGTTGCTCTCCGCGTACAGCGATCCGTTGTAGAGACCGATGCCTGTACCGCCGTGCCCTCCGGTCTCCTCCGTCTGGCCAAAGCGTTCGATCACGTCCGCTTTGCCGGCCCCGGTCTTGTCCTGCAGTGCAACCAGAAAGCCGCCCTTCGGCGCCGGTTGGTTCGGTGGATAGTAGCTGCCGGACCATGTGTTTACATACACGACGCCGTTGTCGGCTACAACCAGTTGACGGGCATGTCCAATGCCATCGGCAAAAACTGTCGCGCAGAATCCGGACGGCAATTTCAGCCCGCTGTCATCGCTCGAACACGCAGAACCAGCTGCGGCCGCCGCTGAAACTGAACCGCTTTGATGTGCCGTGAATGAACCGGCCACCGAGAATACGGCCAGCACAACGGCGACGAAGAAAAGCACTTTTAAGCCCAGCAATCGCATGGAGACTCTCCTTGAAGATGGGGAAGCAAAAAACATCGGAACGGGGCAAGAGGTACCGCACGGCTTGACCGTGCTTCACCATTATCCTCACGCGCAGGCCAGTTCGGCAATTCGGCCTTTGGCAATGCGCCGTCCTGCTTCCGCTGTCTTAACGGTCTGCTCAGCGCTTGCCGCGAGGATCGTACTGGAAGCACTGCTCCAGCGGCACGCCCAGCACCATGGCTACCTTGAACGCGGTCTCCAGAGACGGCGAATACTTGTCCTGTTCGATAGCAATCACCGTCTGCCGCGTTACGCCCACCCGATCGGCAAGCTCCTGCTGCGTAATCTCACGCTGCGCCCGCATTTCTCTTATCTGATTGCGAATCGCACCCATCAGAGTCCTCTCCGGTAAGCCACAATCTGCGTCGCGGTCTTGGCAATATCTGAAATTACCAGCATGCCAAAAAAGACGCTCAAGAAATGAAGTCCCATCATCCGGCTGTCAATGTGAAGAAGCCCCATCGCCGCGTGAAACCACAGCAGGCCAAGTCCGATCACCATCAACGATGTGATGGCAAAATAGCCCACCCGATAGCCGCGCAGCTCGATCAACCGATCGCGCTCGTCGGTGACCCGGCTGCGCGAGAAGGCGGCAATGATCGACTGCAGAATAATCTGCAACACGATAATCGCAATAATCATGCCCGCGACTTTGTTAAGTGAGTTTTGATCGTGCAGAAAGAAATAGGGTCCGTACACAACCAGCTCCGCCGCAAGTGAGGCGTAAAGAGTCTTTTCACGGTAAGAAAGGCTAGGCGCCATGGCAGGTTTCTCCAATGTCAAAAATATTTGACATCAGTGACTGTAGCGCGAGATCGAATGAGTGTCAAATATTTTTTACATGTCTTTTGGAGCGTACGAGTTTCAGCCCGTACAAATGTCACCGCAAATAAAGCGGAACTTTCAGGGCGATGAGCGCGGATACGCCGGCCAGCACTTCGAGAATGCCACGTCTTGAAGTTGGTATTACTTGCCTTCCGGGGCCGCCTTTTTGTGCTCCGTGAAGATGTGTGCCTGATGACAGCTCACACAAGTCTTGCCTTTCATGAAAGGATCAGACTTCAGTTGTGCCACCTGATCGGTGTGACAGGTGTCGCATGTACCTAACCCCGGCTTGCCCGCGAAGTCTGTCGCGGTTGTTTCGCCATGGCACACGGTGCATTCCACACCGTTGGCAGCATGCGGGCTGGCTTTCCATTGGTCAAAGATCGCCTTGTGGCAGGTGGCACAGGTAGCCCCGGCTGGAAGCAGCCGATGGTGTATATGCGTAGCTTGATCCTGCTGAGCATTGGCAGGTTGGACGGCAACAGCCGAAACGAGAAAAGCGAACAAGATGAGACCGAACAAGCGCGCAGCGAAACGATTCACGGGCAAATCTCCTCAGTAGATGCCGAAGTATCGGTCCAGCGATGGCTGCCAATCTGTGATACACATCACGTCTCACCAGGAAGCGATCTGCGCACCTGCACCAGCTTTGAAAGGGCCCCCACTTCAGTCGGGCCAATTTAATCGCCGTAGAAATCAGGAATTCCAGCCTGCAAAGCCGCGATCAAGCCCACCGAGCCGAATGCCGGTCCCGAATGCCGAGAATGATGTGTCAGAACGGGAACTCACTATGCTCAAGCTCTTCCGCAGTGCACGAAATCGTCGCGTATCAAGAAGGTGCTTCTCATTTCGCGAGCCGGCCGGTAAGGACAATGTCGATTGCAACATCGTTGTCCGCCTTCCAGATCAAAAAGCTGGGATTCTTCAATCCCCAGGCAACGTACGGTACGACAAAGTGAGCCTTGGCTGTCGCAGTTGCGCCGTCAAAATGAATAAGGATGGGGACGGTGATCTCATGAGGCGTGCCGAGCAGCGTGAAAACTCCGGTTGCCTGAATGGTTGAGTCGCCTGAAGGAGCGATGGTGCCGGTATAGGTTTTCGGCTCAAAAAATATATTTGCGTTCTGTTCGACCTTCAGAATTTCCTTGTTCATCCTGCTGTCGCGACTACTGTTGCCGGTCTTGCCGCTGCCGGCAAGGACGATCACCGAACCGGCCAACTTCTGAAAGCCGGGGTCAAACTCAATCGATCCGGATTGAAGGTGAAAGGTACCGTTGACGATTTCGTGGGTCGTTTTGAGCGTTATTTTGACTTCGCTGGAATCGGGATTGACGATGAAGGACTGATGCTCGGCGTCCGCAACAACCGGAGCGAGTAAGACGGCGAGAGCGAAGACTGCAAAGGGTCTCATTACATCCTTCCTTGAGGATTTGACTATTCAAAGTCGTTTTTTTGAAATAGCGGTTGTTTGCCTCAGTATCTACACCGCGGTTGCATGGCTAACCACCGAGGAGTGCTGGGCGACACGCGTCAGTTTTGCCGTCACGCGCATCACACCGGGCCACGCACTGAGGAAGAACGGCAATACGGCACGTGCGAAAGAGTTGTTTAAGCCGTCGGCTGCGAACAAGGCAAGGCGCATCTGCGCCATCAATGCAGACCGCAATTTAGCCTGGAACAGCGGCGCTGGTTCTGCCGCAAGGTAGGCAGCGACGGCGCAACGTGCAGTATGCAGCGCGATCGATATTCCATCGCCGGTGAATGACGGGATGACAGCCGCCTGGTCGCCGATGCAGTAGAGCCCATCGTCCGTCGTCGGGCGGATGTAACCATATGGGATATGTGTGACTGCGATCGGCTTGGCGAGCAAGGGCTCCGCCCCGGCAAGTCTCATTGCGAGGTGTGGACAATCCTGCTGCATCTTTTCAAGAAAGTTCTCCCAGCGATTCCCCGATCCTCCGAGATACTTCTGTTGCACTACGCAACAGAGGTTCGCAATTCCGCCCTCTACCGGTTGGATACCGCCATATCCTCCTGGATAGAGCATCAATTCAGAGGCCCCCGCAAGCTCAGCGGCCTGCGCAGGGGCCAAACGAAAATACATCTTGAAGGCAACCCATCGTAGCGGGTCCTCTGCGCGCGCGTGGCCGCGGAGATCGTGCTTGCCTGTGGCGAGAAACACCGTTGGCGCTGCACGGGTAGTGCCGTCGTCGAGCGTTGCTTGCCACATGCCGCCCGTCGTATGAGCGAGCGCCCGCACGCTGTGTCCGCGTTCTACGCCAACTCCACTGGCGATGGCCTCTGCGATGAGCGCCGTATCAAGCGCCTTGCGCGTCAGCGACTTTGCGGGAAAAGGTAGTGGAGCTTCAGCTGCCCGCCTGGCAGCAGCCAGGCGAACGTAGTCGATCGGCACGGCTCCAATCGAGGTTACGTCGATACCGAGTAATTGCAGATCCTCCAGGGCCTCACCGCTTAGGAATTCTCCGCAGACCTTATGACGCGGGGTCGTCTCGCGTTCGATCAGTGTGACGCGCCGCCCGTTCCGTGCGAGTGCAATAGCAGCGGCACAACCTGCAACTCCACCACCTAGGATTAGAACTTCATCTTGCTTATCAGTTTGATTCAAAGTCGAAGTTGTAACTTGGATCTCCTTTTCGGATCCGGTTATGGATTTGTCCCGTAAAAACTTATGCTTGATCGGCGCCACAGTCGCGCAACGGTGTAGTTCGAAGACAACAGGACTGACATAGGATTTGACGGCCTGTAGAAGAAGATGGCGCGCCTCTCTCCCTGTCTTAATTATCGAGGCGGCAACCTCGCCAAGATGACGAAGAATTCATGCAGCGCTGCATCACATGTGAACCACAAAAGCGAGAGCCTGCGATAAGGTCAGCGAGCGCCAGACACCAGCGATCAGCTACGACGAGTGGTGAGCTCGTGCCAGTTTAGGCCGATATCCGCGATAAGCAGCGAGGCAAGTGTGAAGGCGATGACACCGACAGCGGCGAGGCTGTCGCCGAGGTGACTCCAATATCGAGGCCAGAGGTTGAGCAAACGGCTGGAGACGAATGTAAAGGTGACGGCGTAGGAACGCACCATCCACTGACGGTGTTGAACGATTTGGCGATTTCGCGCGGTGATTAGGGCAGCGCTGGTACAGACAATCCATGCCGCCGCCTGCATTGAGGTTCCGGGCAAGCCCGGACGGCCAGTAGCGAGTGCAACTCCGGTTGCAGCGCCAATAAACACGGAGATAACGTAGATCCGGCCGAGGACACGATGGAGTTTCAAATAGCGCTGGCGTATCCGCGAGGAGAAATTGATCGGGCCAATCAAGAGAGCGAGCATTCCAGCAAGCGTATGTGGGATGAGGAGATGGCGGTCCGCGATAACTTGCAGACGGTAAGCGTGGTACATGGGGTAATCGGTCACCAGGAGAACTTCTGAAGTGATGAAGACAAACAGCGTAGTTATGCCAAGAAAAATCCAGAGAACAGTTCTAAATAAGGAGCGCCTGGCGCCAAGCGCAAGAGGCGTGTAAGTCGCCATTATTCACCTTTCATATGGTTAGACGCGACGATCGGTGCAGTGAGAGCCATGGGGGCGAAAAGCGTCATTTTTTTGGTCTAACGTAAATCCTCAGAATGCTGATTACAAAGGCGCAATCGGGAAAACCGCCGTATCAGCCCTTGAAAACGCCGTTCATCCGGCCAGCCTGCCTTCAAGCATCGCAGATAGCTCTCCATTTCCCAAATAGCAGGTTGAACGCGCTCCCTCACCCGAAATTTCACAGTTTCACAGGGCCCCCTTGTACCAGGAAATTGGCCTTTCGGGTATAGCTGTAACCACACCTTTAAGTACCCACCGCGTGCCCTTTGCCGCCCCATTTCTCTCCCATAACCAGCGCCGCAAGCCGCCCAATTTAGCCCCGATTTTCCTTGCAGCCGATCAACGGTCGTGTCGTGTATCTTGGCCCAAGTAGCCATTTTCACTTACTGGGGAGTTCGAAAACTTCATGCCAACTTTTGCCGCCATCGACATTGGATCGAACTCGTGCAGAATGAAGATCGCCAAGGTCGTTGCCCATCATTTGAAGACCGTGGCGGAGGATCGCGAAGTTACGCGGCTGGGCGCAAGCGTGTTCGACTCGGGACTCGTCTCCCCTGAGGCGATGGCGCAAACGCTGCGCGCTCTCAAGCGATTTCAACGCGCTGTGCAGGCGCACGGAGTGGATCAGATTCGCGTGGTGGCCACCTCGGCCATGCGCGATGCGCGCAACGGCGCGGCGTTTCAGGCTTGGGTGAAAGCTGAAACCGGCTGGAACATGGAGATCATCTCCGGCCTTGAAGAGGGCCGCCTGATTCACCTGGGCGTAACCGGCGCTGAAGCGGGAGCGGCCGGCAGGGTTCTGCTGCTTGACCTGGGTGGGGGCAGTTGCGAGATCACGCTTTCAGAACACAAGCGCATTAAAGAAACCGTGAGCATGCCGCTGGGCGCGGTGCGCTTGACTGAAGGGTTTCTAAGCACCGATCCGGCTCCAAAGGACGGCCTGAAACGCATGCGGCAGTGGATCGGCCGCGAGATTCGCCGTGCGCATCGCAGAATTCAGCCGGGCAAAGTGCCGCTGGTGATTGCAACATCAGGCACTGCTGCCGCGTTGAGTGATGCCTATGCGGCAGGCGTGCGATTGAACAATGGGCAGAGTGCTCGCGCAGGCCTGCGAGGACGCGGCGAAACACCCGCGATGGTGCCCACGCGCTCGGTGCGCAAGCTTGCCACCGCGCTTTCAAAAATGTCGCTGCCGGAGCGCGAGGCTGTGCCGGGCATCGGGCCGCGGCGCGCGGAAATTATTGTGGCCGGAGCCGAGGTGTATGCAGAACTGCTGGAAAGCTTCGGCCTGGCGGGGTTCCGCTATTCTCCACTTGGACTGCGGGACGGCATCTTGGCGCAGATGCTGGCCGAGCAGGATGCGCGTGCGAATACGCACGCGGAGTTTGAGTTCGAACGCTGGCAAAGCGTCCTGGCGACGGCGAAACGATATGGAGTAGATCCAAAACAAGCCGAACCGGTACGGACGCATGTGCTGCAGCTGTTTCGAGAACTGCAATCGCTGCATCAACTGAAGCCGGAGTACGAGAGCTGGCTGTCCGCGGCGGCGTTTTTGCGCGATACCGGCAAGTTCATCAATCACCAGGGACATCACCGGCACACGCAATACATTATTTCAAGCACGGAAATCTACGGATTCACGCAACTGCAGCGCACGCTGGTGTCGGCGATTGCGCGCTACCAGGGCAAGAGCCGTCCGCAGCCCGACGACCGCGCACTGCGCAATATTCCCGCGGAAGAACATAAGAACGTTCACCGCGCTGTTGTGCTGTTACGCTTGGCGGTGGCCCTCAACCAGGACCGCGCCAGCGACGTCCTTCGCGTTGCCGTAAAGGTCTATCCAAAGCGTGTGTACTTTGAAGTGCGGCCGGGGCGCACGGGCGCCGAACTTGAGTTATGGTCGCTGCGCAAAGAGGCCGGCTACTTCCGCGAAGTTTTCGGGCGCGAGCTCTTGGCCACGCTGGCATAAATAGCGCGCGCCGAGCGCGGATCAATGAGCCACTGCAGGCGCGGCGGGTGATGATCAAGATCAACCCGAGCAATTGAAGCTTTGCGCATGCGTATCGCCGCCCCCCCATTGCCTGTAATAAGACGGCCAAGAAATTGATAGAGGATGGGATTGTGCCCGACGGCCAGCAGACCTTCGCGCCCCGAATATTTTATGAGCATGTCCTGGAACGCGGTGAAGTCGGCGGTGGGCAGCAGCGCTTTGCTGGTTTCCACTTTGCCGTCATAGCCTAACTCGGTGCCGACAAACTGGGCCGTCTGAGTAGCGCGCTTCAGCGGGCTTGAAACAATGACATCTACCTGCACCTTGAGCGCACTGAGCATGCGTGCCATCAGCATGCACTGCTCTTTGCCTTCTTTGACGAGTCCCCGCTTGGCGTCGAGAGTGGGGTTCTCCCGGAACAGTCCGGCGTTCGCATGGCGCATTAAGTAGAGGATCATAACTATGGGGTCAGCTGGGCTCTTGCGGGAGAGGAGCGACTACCAGGAATTAAATTTTAACATAACTGTAACAATTGAGTTGGCACCAACGCTAAGACGAAGAGGCGGCATATCTTTGGAAAATAATCGGTTAGAGCCAATTTGCGACGTTTCAGGCTCGGCAGCCGGCGTCGAGAGCAGGCGTGTCCTGGTGCTTGTACATGAGGAAATACTCGCGATGCCCCAGGGCTTCCGGCTTTGATTGCTGTCCTGCGGCAACGGCTTGCACAAGGGCGGCGAGCTCTTCAGCGGCAGCGGGCAGCGTAATGTTTCCAGTCAGGATGCGGCCGGCGTTGAAGTCCATGTCGTCGCGCATGCGGTTGTAGGTGATGCTGTTTCCGGTGACCTTGATAAGCGGCGAGACTGCACTGCCGATGACGCTGCCGCGGCCGGTGACAAAAAGAATAATTTGCGATCCGGCGCAGATCAGATCCATGATGCCTTCAGTGTCGTTGGGGTTGGTGTAGCCGAATTGCATGAAGTGCGGATCGGGCACTGAATCCAGAAGCCAGAGGCCGTTGTGCGGAGGTCGCTCGGCAACGCGGATTACTCCTTGAATGGGGCGGCTGCCGCTCTTGGCGAATGCGCCCATACTTTTTTCTTCAATAGTTGTGAGACCGCCGGCAAAGTTGCCGGGCGCAACGGAGTATTGGCGCACTTCGCGGCAGTAGTGTTCGGCTTTATCGTAGGCGGCCAGCAGTTGTGTACGGGCTTGCGGCGAGGCTGCGCGGGCGTCGAGGATATGTCGCAGGCCGATCATCTCCACGATCTCTTCAAAGATGGCGGAGCCGCCGCGATCGACAAGCAGATCAAAAAACGCGCCGACCACGGGGTTGCCGGCGAGGCCGGAAGTTCCATCGGAGCCGCCGCATTCTGAGCCGACGACAAGGTCGGACCAACCCATGGGTACCATCTGAGTTTGGCTGTTCATCTCTGCGCGCAGGCGAGCTATTGTCTGTTTGCCGCGGTCGATGCTGGCTTTGGTGCCGCCATTTTCCTGAATAAAAAAAGCGTCGGCGGGGCGGCCTGACTCGCGCACAGTTTGTGCGATCTTGGCCGGCTGCGTGTACTCGCATCCCAGACCGACGGCGAGAACCGCGCCAATGTTCGGGTGGCGGCCGAGGGCGAGGATCATGCGGATGGCATACTGGTTGTCGTAACAGCCGGGAAAACCGATGACGTGTACATCGTCTTCATCGCGACCGATAGCATGCGCAACGTGGCTGGCGCACTCAACCGTGTAAACAACGAGGATGATGTTGCGGATGCCTTTACGGCCATCGCTGCGGAGATAGCCTTGCCACGCCGTTTCATTCATAAGTCACATCCTCAGGCACTCCGGTGCGTACGTCGAATGCGTTGGAGCGTTCGTCGAGTCGGCTGGAACAGTTGTGCAGGTGCACCCATTCGCCCTGCTGGATTGCACGGGTGGCCGCGCCAATGACTACGCCGAACTTGATGATGCTCTCACCCGGAGCGATGGTTGCGATGGCAATCTTATGCCCGTGCTCGATGGCCTGCTCCGCAACGATTTGCTTTTCTCCCGCGGAGCCGCGCACGACCACCGGTCCCGGCATGGCGGGTTCGAGCAGAGTGGCGACGTTATCGGCAGCGTTGATTTGAAATGCGACGGGCGGGGAGGCCGCTGGATGTGAACCCATGGCTTAAAGAATATCTCCCCTGGCGGTGAGCGCGCATAAATTAACCTGCCAAAGCTCGCTGGCGAGAAGACCGCCAAGCCAGCGCCGTTCCTGCACAAGTTCGAAGCCGGCCCAGCGCAAGGCAGCGTGATAGTCGGGGAGTGTGCGGACTTTGAGTCCGGTGAGCAAGTCGAAAGCCCAATAGAGTGTGCGAATGAGTGGACGCGCGATGAACCTGCCATGCCAGCCTGCAGGGACAGCGAACTCCGAAATCAGCCACTGCGCGTTGGGCACGACGGCGGCGCGCATTTTGTTGGCGAGAGATTGAACTTCTGCTGTAGTCAGGCAATCGAGGAAGAAGTGAGTTA
>JADGNO010000291.1 GCA_017883405.1 Occallatibacter sp.
CTACGCATCGGCCGAACAAGATTTTACGCAGGTGCGTGCGCGCATTGTTGCCGCGCTGCTGAAGGAATTTGCGGCGCATGACAGCATGAGCGTGCAGCATACTTTGTTTGACATGGGCAAGGCTGCACTGGAAGCGGCGCCGGAGATAGCGCGCATTCACCTCACCATGCCGAACTTGCATCATCTGCTGGCAGACCTGAGCCCCTTCGGCCAGGACAATCCCAACCATATCTTCGTTCCCATCGATGAACCGCACGGATACATCGAGGCTACGATTGAACGATAGACGCTGGAACTGGTTGCAGAGAATGTGCAACCACTAAGAGAATTTCCCTCGGGGGCTAAAGCCCCAAGTGTTACGCACCTGATGCGGCGCGGCTAAAGCCGCGCCCTTTCAAAGCCCCATTTAAGCAACCAGGCCTAAGAACAAGTACGCGGCGCAACACGACTATCTGAAGGCAAACACGGGCACGAAAGGCGGACTAATGACTGCTCCTTCGAACTCGACAGGCGAAGTGTACGCACAGGCTGGAGCCGCAGAAAACTACGGCCTTCGTGCAGGTGCGCTGGGGACTGTGGAGACGCTGGCGCAATCCGTTTCGGCCATGGCGCCAAGCACTTCGCCGTCGTTGACGATTCCGCTGGTCTTCGCGCTGGCCGGCAACGCTACATGGTTTGTTTATCTGATGGCCACCGGGGCAATACTGCTGGTTGGCTTCTGCGTAAGCCGGTTTGCGCGCCTCTCCGCCTCGCCTGGATCTCTTTACACTTACACTGCGAGTACGCTGCCGCCGTTCTTCGGCGTAACCGCGGCCTGGGCGCTTCTACTGGCTTATCTTGGCACGGGCGCATCGGTGGCGGGCGGAGCGCTCTATTATGCAAACCTGTTTTCGCAGCAGCTCTTTCACGTGGCGACACCGGCTCTTCCCTGCCTGGCGGTTGTGTGTGCGGTGGCTGGACTTGTCGCTTATCGCGACGTGAAGCTCTCGGCCGAGTTGATGTTGTGGATCGAAGTGTTCTCGGTCAGTTTTATTCTGATTGTCCTGGCTGTGCTGGTGTTTCGCTTCGGATTCCAATTTGATTGGGATCAATTCAAGTTGAAGGGAGTGTCAGTTTCCGCGCTGGGACCGGCGCTTGTGCTTTCAATGTTCAGCTTCGTGGGATTTGAAGCCGCCACAACGCTGGGCGGCGAGGCACGTGAGCCGCTCAAGACCATTCCTCGCGCTGTGCTGCAGTGCGCCATTCTTGCCGGTTTCTTTTTCATGCTGTGTTCGTACAGCGAAGTTCTGGGCTTTCGCGGCCAGCCGTCGCAATTAAGTGATTCCACCAGCCCGCTGCACCTTCTGGCCACAAAAGCGGGCATATCGCCGCTCGGCGTGGCCATCGACTTTGGCGCGATGGTAAGTATGTTTGCGTGCGTTCTGGCTTGCGCAACGGCGGCAGCTCGTGTGCTGATGCGTATGGCCCACAGCGGACTTTTGCCTGCCGCTCTTGAGCGCACAAATAAACGGCACCACACTCCGGGAACCGCGGTTGCGGTGGCTGTGGTGCTGATGTTCAGCGCTACTGCAGTCCTGGCTTTGTTTGGTGTCGAGGGTTCTGCAATGTACGACCTGATGGGCTCACTGGCGGTCTTTGGCTTTCTCACCGTCTACGCACTGGTGGCGCTTGCACTGCCCTTCGCGCGCAGGGCGCTGGGACAACATTCGCACGCGGTCGCGATCGTCAGCGTTTTCACGGTAGTGGTATTGATCCTGATCGCGGTCTTTGACCTCAGGTCCTCATCCGATGCGGTTCATGCGCGAATTCCGTATATCTATCTCGGCTATATCGTCGCCGGAATTGGTTGGTATGGCCTGCGGCGCAAGAAGGCGGTTTCACTCGCGGATTGACGTTTTAAGGTTGCACGTCAGTGTCGGGTTGCAGCATGATCACGAGCACCAGGCCCGCTGCGGCGAAATTTCGGAAGGCTGCTTCCTGCCCATTCCACGTCTGTGACTGCCACATCAGAAACCATTCTCCGCCCACCGCGAGAAAAGCAACCAACCACATCATCAGGGAGAGCGTAAGCGCCGCTACCGGCACTCGCTTCGCGATATTGAATTCGGCTGCCGGCAGGCGCAGGGCGCGGAGCAGCCGCGCGACACCCCACCACAGCAGAGCTGCGGTAGCGATCTCCCACGCAATGATGGATAGATAGAAGGCAAGGTGCCACGCAGGCGACGGCAGAGCACGCCACATCCCACGGTTGCCGGGGAAGGTCGTATCCATTGCCAGCACGTGGCGGACAAACTGGAAATTCGAATCGAAATCCGTCAGGTTGTTGAAAACAACCAGCGTATAGAACAGCGCGATGCCCGCCAACAGAAGCATCTTTGCGATACGCGAAGTCATGGGTGCAGCCTCACGAGAACTAACGCCCTGAGATATGAGCCGGTAGCGGCAAGCGCGGCGCCAATCCGCGTGGAATTGTCCGGCTCGTTGCCCATGCTAACCCGAGCATCCCTGAAACCGGAAGAAGAATCTGCCACGATCGAGAGCGCTCCCAGACTCCGGGAAAAGACGACTCGCTGATGAGAAATCTTTAGATGATCCTTATGCCTGAATCGATATGCTGCCAGTACTTGCAAATTTAGACTGAGTCGGCCACGACTCGTGCACCACTGATTTCTGATTTTCCTGTTCCTCACTTTTTTGCAGGGCTCCAGAAGTCCAGAATTCTCATTCTGTTGCGCGCTTCTCAGCATTTCAAAAAACCCAGGGAAATCCCCACTTCGAGGTCAGCAAAGTGAATTATTCCAAGCGTTTTCTCCCCTCTGCATCTTCCCGGTTGCTGGTGATCGCGGCAGCCGTTGCGCTGTGCTTCTCTTCCCTGCCGGCACAGCAGACGCTCGGCGGCATCACCGGCGAGGTTACAGATCCCACGGGCAGCGCGATTCCCAACGCTACGGTAACTGTACTGGCTGAAGGGACCTCACTGACGCGCAGCGCCAAAACGAATGCGACGGGCGCATATACGTTCGTGAATCTTCCCATCGGCGCCTACACAATTACTTACACGGCCGACGGGTTTGAGGCGCAGAAAACGCAACACATTGCAGTGCAGGCGGACCGAACTGCGACAGTGAGTGCCGCTCTGAAAGTTGGCGAGGCCACGACAACCGTTGAAGTGGAAGCTACACCGCTGATGAACGCAGTGGATACGACCAACGGCTACGTAATGGACACAGCGCAGATTGATGCGGCGCCGCTGCCCACCGGTAGCTTTACGGCCTGGCTACTCAGTCGACGGGCGTGAGCGCCGAACTCTCCGGCGGCACCGGCGCCAATTCAGGGCTGGGCAACGCGCCGATATGGGCAAATGGACAACGCGACACCAGCAACAGCTTCTCACTGAACGGTGTCGACGTCAGCAACCTTTTCAATGGCAAGAG
>JADGNO010000292.1 GCA_017883405.1 Occallatibacter sp.
CCTTGACCCATCGCACTTGATCCTGCAGATGATCGACTACGAACGCGTGGTTCGCGAGTTTGCCGGCAAGATCTTCCACGTCCATGCGAAAGACCTGCACATCGACCGCGAAGGGCTATATAACAATGGCGTATTGTCTCAGGGAATGGGTTGGCAGGTGCCGCGTCTGCCCGGACTGGGCGACATGGATTGGGGCAAATTCATCGCGGCCCTTACCGCTGCGCATTACGACTATGTTGTGAGCATCGAGCATGAAGACCGCGTCTACGAAGGCGATGAAGGACTTGTCAAGCGCGGCTTCTACATCTCACGCGACGTACTGAAACCGTATATTCATTAGGAACGTCGGACCACTTACGTTGAACACGCCCCTTTCCAACCGGAGAGGGGTGTATTTCTTTGCAGTGGGGACCGCGACGGTACGGTCAGGCAGGACGCCAGCGCGAGATGCGTTCTGGCAGCTTGTCATCTCCCAACTGATGGCATAGCTCCTTGAGGCGCTCATGTGCGCCTCGCCATGCCAGGTCGCTCAGCTTCTCCTTGAGCGGCACGTCTGTCCGGAGGGTGGCTAACTGCCGGTAGAGCAGGGCCTCTGCGCGTCGCGTTGAGAGGGCCTCCGCCAGGCTGGCAGCGCGTCCGGCTGTGATGGAATCTACTCGCCATTTCCTGGCATCGCCGGGGATCGACTCCAGGTGTTTGTAACGCAGAAGCACCGCCGATGCAGACTTGGCTCCCCAGCCTGGAATGCCCGGGAAACCATCGGCAGCAGCGCCTACGAGGGCCAGCCAGTCCGGAATTGACTCAGGACGCACCCCATATTTTTCAAGCACGCCCGGCTCATCGATCACGATCTCCCGGCGGCGATCCCAACAGACGACGCGTTTGCCCGAAACTAGTTGCGCCAGGTCTTTGTCCGGCGAGCAGATCACGATCTGGTCCACAGAGGCGAGCTTCGCAAATCGCTTGGTGGCAGCAGCCAGGGCATCATCCGCCTCGAATTCCGTCATAGGCCATACAACAACACCGAGGGCGCTAACGGCCCGCTCGGCAAGCGGGAATTGTGCCAGCAGGCTCGGGTCAACTCCCTCGCCGGTCTTGTAGCCGGCGTAAAGGTCGTTGCGGAATGACTCGATGACGTGGTCGAAAGCCACTGCCAGGTGGGTAACGTCCGTCGTGGAGAGCAGCGCGTAAAGGCTCCTCAGCAGACCCAGTGTGGCTCCCACCTCGCGGCCGTCGGCGGCCTTGCGAGGAGGCGCACCGAAGTGGTTTCGAAAGAGTTCGTACGTGCCGTCCACCAGGTGGATTTTCATGAGCAGTCAGCCTCCATTCCCGAATATACCACTGCGAGCCAGTTTGGAACGTTTCGCACGCAACGAGCTCCATCCAGGCAAAGAGGCTGCAAGCGGAGCACTTTGCGTCTCACTGCTAGTCCGTATCTTCTGCAATTTGCGGCGCTGAAACGTACCGATTGGATGAGCCATTCGTTTAATACAGTAGGCGGCCTAATCATCTAGATAATCAGGAATACTTGCTTTGATATTGAAGCTTGGAAGGATGCGGCCTTTCGTGTAGGCACTAAGGGCAGCGCCTTAGATCGCAAAAATGGAGCCGTCGGGATCGACCGCATGGCCGTAATGTTAAAATCGCATCTCCGGTACGCGTAGGATGTGTCTGTGAATGCCTGGATCCTCATTGCGCTTGGCTGCCGGGAAAGACCCGTGGACGTTTGTACGGCCGGTCAATCTCCCTCGATAAATCCAGCATCTTATCGGTACTTTCAACTCGCCTTTCCCCTTATTTTGTTGCGCGTGCGGGAAGAGAGAGAAAGGGATCTTTCGTGAAAACTTTCCGTACCCCACTTCTGCGAGCCGTCGCCGTGCTCGTGGTTCTAGCGTTCCTTGCCGCGCCACTTCTTACGCTGGCCTATGCCTCACCGCAAGCAGCCCCCACTCTGACGATCAATCCCGTTGCAGACGCCTACGTTAATTCTGCCTCTGCGGGTACTAATTACGGCACGCTCACCTCTCTCCGTGTCGACGGCTCGCCCGTGGTCGATTCATTCCTGCGCTTCTCGGTCTCCGGTCTGACCGGATCCTCCATAAGCCAGGCACGGCTTGAGTTGCATGCCAACTCAGCCTCGACGAAGGGGATCACGGTCAAAGCCGTTGCAAATAATACATGGGGAGAAAAGACCATCAAATATAGCAATATGCCGGCCATGGGCGCTGCCCTTGCCACCTCTGCAGCGGTACCCAGCGGCGCCTGGGTAAGCTTGAACGTGACGTCTTACATCTCTGGCAATGGCACTTATAGCTTCGGCGTGATCACGCCCGGTTCCACTGCCATTAGCTTGGCCTCACGCGAATCTGGCGCGAATGCACCGAGACTGATCATTACCCCAGCCAGTCCAACCTCTACCACTGCACCGACCTCAACTTCCACTCCCGCGCCTACCTCCACCAGTACACCCACAACCACCTCGTCGCCTACAGTCACGCCAACAATCTCCGTGCCGACTGATACTCCTACTGACACCCCGACCAATACGGCTACGCTAGAACCGCCGCCCACCGACACGCCCGCGCCCTCAGCCACTGCAACGGTGGCAGCTCAGTCCGGCTCCATCCAGCATGTCTTCATCATCGTAATGGAGAACAAGGCCTACAGCCAGGTGTGGAATACTTCTTCGACGCCATACATTACTCGCTTGGGCAGTGCCTATTCGATTGCCACCAACTTCTTTGCGATCACACACCCTAGCCTGCCCAATTACCTGGATCTCTTCGGCGGCAGCAACTATGGGATTACCACCGATTGCAGTCCGTCGGCCTCCTGCCACATAGACGCGCCGAACCTCGCGGATAATCTGGATGCGAAAGGCCTCACCTGGAAAGGCTACATGGAATCGATGCCCTCCCCTTGCACGCTGGTTGCATCGGGCAACTACGCGCCCAAGCATAATCCCCTCATTTACTTCGATGATATCCGTACGGATACGGCGCGCTGTAATACCCACGTGGTGCCTTTTACCGCGCTGAGCGGCGATCTCGGATCGGCGGCGACCACACCAAACTACGCACTCATCGTGCCCGATCAGTGCAGCGATATGCACGACTGTTCCATCAGCACTGGCGACACATGGCTCGCGAATCACGTTCCGACTATCCTAAACTCTCCGGCTTGCACCTCCGATAAGTGCCTGCTGGTAGTGACATGGGATGAAGATAACAACGGGTCCGGCAATCACGTGCTGGCGATCTTTGCAGGTTCAGGCGCCGCGACTGGCGGAGCAAGTTCGTCTGCCTCATATACTTTGTTCTCACTGTTGCGTACGGTTGAGGACATCTTTGGCCTGCCTGCCCAGACGACCAATGACCGGGCAGCCGCCCCAATGAACGACCTGTTACATTAGCACGCAGGTGCCGCCCTCGCGCAGCGGGCGCCAGTGGTACGCATCAAAAGAGGTGACAAAACTGTCACCTCTTTGTGTTTTTTTTCAGCAGGTCGCCGATTACTCCCTGCTGCGACCGTCCCCATGCTCCTTTCATGCTTGCCAGATTCTTTTGGATGGCAAACACAGCCATGCTTGCGAAACTGAGCACCACGCCCAATCCGATAAAGCCGCTTCGCCCAAACAATGGGCGAAGTCGGTCTGAGAGTGCGCCTGCAATCGGCTGGACCAGTGCGCCTGCCAGCAGTCCGGCGAATGTAAGCAGGCCCAGAGCCGTTGCTTGGGAATCCTTGCCTGCCAGTGTTGTCAATTGCAGCGGAAGGACGAGCGTATTGATCCCTTCCGACAACATGCTAAGGGCCTGCCGGAAGAGGCAGATCCCGGCCAGGAGTCGGACCCGCTTTAGCACGCTGCGGTACATCGAAGGCTGTTTCATGCTCTGATCACGCGCAGGCTCACCGGAAAGTGAGCTGGAGGCGTTCAGATTGGCATCTTTATCCACGCCCACTCTCAGGCGGTAGACCGTCTCGCCGCCGAGCCACGCTGTGATCAGAGCCATTCCGGTCGCTGGGAAGGAGAGTACCAGGGCGAAGGCGCTGGAGAAATAGTTTGTTGCGCCTAGCCGCATAAGCCAGCTAATTGCGAACAGCACCACGATGGCGAAATTGCCCAACCCATGCCATGCGCCCACGGTCCTGGTTCGCGAGCCGCGCGGCATCCCCAGCCACTCCAGGAAGCCGAA
>JADGNO010000293.1 GCA_017883405.1 Occallatibacter sp.
CCGCAAAAGGCACAGGATTGTTGCCAACAAGATTAAACGTTTTCTGAGGGCGATGGGAGATGAAAAGACCGGGCCGAGTTACCTAAGACATAAGTAATACAATTTCTGGGCCTCTGAGAAAGGCACAGTGAATTCCACACGTAACTAACTTACTTAGGAGACATGAACCACTAATTGCGCCGAAGCTTCGTTGCGCATGGAGATGCCGAAGGACTTTCAGGAGTGATCGGTGGAGTGCTCTGCGTTCTTGTAAACGCATTCGTATATAGCTGCTGTGTCGTACTCGTCCTGAAACTAAAGTGTCGGGTCATGACCGCGCCTGATTCAGCTAGTCTCGAGAATACCGAAGCTCCCTTCTCGAAAGTACTTTCCGTATAGCCGGTGGCACACTCGCTACCCACAAAACGTTGTCATCCAGAGGAGCTTGAGCGACGAAGGATCTGTATTTGTTCTTCGTCACAGTCTGTCCTGCCACATCATCGTAGGATGAGGCACAAAGTGCGCGTCCCAGCAGTGAAGTCTACTGCAAGGTAACTTCCGGGTCCCCGGTCACACGCCCGAGGTCGTCTTCAGGGACGTATTTCCATGCTGGCTCGCGCGACGAGGTGTAGAATCTGATCGACCAAACTTCTGGAAAGAACTTATGAGTTGGCCGAGAGTTAATTGGAGTCCTTGGGCGAGGATCGCTGCGGTGCTCGGGGCAGCATTCGGCCTAGGGTTGGGGTCTGTCGTGCTTGGGGCTATGTTTCGGGCGATGTTTCCGCCGCCGCCATGCGTTGCGAATTGTGAGAAATTTGATTTCGGCTTCGTTGGCAATATCGGGCTGGCAGTGATGTTCTACTCGGCTATCGGACTACTGATCACAGTCACTTTGTTCGTGTTGACGAAACTGATCCGGGTATTCGACGATGACGAGAATAAGCCGATCCGGCTGTTAGACGATGACGAGGTTGAGGGTAAGCCAAAAGGCTGATCGGGTGAACGGCCACATCTCAAGTTTCAACATTAAAATGAGCGCTCCAAATCTCGTCTCTTAGTCTTGGAGATGAATTATGTCCGGCTGGTCGGCCACTCGGAAGTTATAGGTTGGTAAACATTTTACGTCCGCCCTTTGCGCTCCCGCAGCCCGCCTGCTACTGTTTCCTCGGGCCAAAACGCCAAACATTCATCGAGTGCTGCCCTCGGGAGAGTCCGCCATGCGCCAGTCCGCTATTACATTCCTCATTGCATTTGCCGCCGTGGCGCACAGCCAGGCCGCCTCGCCATCCTCCGACAGCGCCGTTCCACTGGACGCGCCGCCTGTTGCGCACCTAGTGGTCGAATCGGACGGCTCCCTGCACTTCGGCCCGCGCACAGTTCCCCCGCCCGCCCTCGCCAGCCCTGAATCGCGGGTAGCGTATACGCACCAGATGCTGCAGCGCGCCCAAACCGCCGCGACCCACGGCGGCATCGCTTCGGCGCACACAAACGAAACCATCCAGCCCAATGCGCCTGGCTGGAGCAAGCAGCAAGCACTCAAAATCTACCCCGTCACCGAAGAAAATTCCAACATCGGCGGAATCAGCGTCACAATCTACTCGCCGAAAATCGTTCCGGCCAAAAACCGCAACAAAGTAGTTATGGAGTTTGAAATCGACGCCGAAGCCATCGCCGTTGCCAGCCTTGGCCAGCTCAAAGTCGTCAAGGTCAACTATCGCGGCGGAGGCCCATCCATCCCCGGCAATGAAGACATCGTCTCCGTTTATCGCGAGTTGCTCAAAACCTACAAGCCGAAGAACATCGGCATGTTTGGCGCCTCCGGCGGTTGCACGCTCGCGCAAACCACCATCCTCTGGCTCCCGCAGCAAAAGCTGCCGCTGCCCGGCGCCGTCGGACTCAACACCTGCTCCGGCGGATCGAACCCCGGCGACTCCCGCTACACACTCAACGGTCTTGACGCGTCGCTCTCCAGCGCCTTCTCCGGCCAGCCGCCCTTTGGCGGACGTAACGCCGTTCCGCGCAAACCCGGCGAGCCGCCCGCGACCGCGCTCGATGGCGATATCCCGAAAGGCTATCCGCCGGCATTTCTGCTGTCCGGCACGCGCGATATGTGCCTCAGCCAGACCGTCCTGCTCCACCGCAAGCTGCGCAATGCCGGCGTCGAAGCCGACCTCAACATTTTTGAAGGCATGTGGCACGTTTTCTGGGAACATCCTGAAATGCCGGAGTCGCATGAAGCCATGCAGGCGCTCGCTGACTTTTTCAACCGTCATCTCGAATAACCTTGTACCCGTTTTAAGGGCTTTCGAGTGTAGTTATATGCGCACCTTTGAAGGCCATTTAGTTCGCTATCCTCACCCGAAGAAACGACGGAGGCAATTTGATGGATCGTCGACAATTTGTGAAAGCCGCGGGAACCGTGCTGGCAGCGACTGCCGCTGAACGCGCCGGACTGGCTTCGGCACAGGGCGCGGTCCCTGGCAATGCCCACTCAATCTCAATAGACACAACGAAAATCGCAGGACCGCTTCCGCACTATTGGGAGAAAGCCGCAGGCTCTGACCGCACCGTTGTCGGCTTGCGCGAACAGTGGCGACAGGATCTTATCCGCGTTCAGAAAGAAACCGGCATCCAATCCGTCCGCTGCCACGGCCTCTTCAACGACGAGATGGGTATTGCCCAGGCTGGACCCGGCAACTTCAACTTTCTGTACGTGGACCAAATCTACGACTTCATGCTCGATCACGGCGTCAGGCCGTTTGTTGAGTTGAGCTTTATGCCGGAGGCATTCGCCACCAGTGCCAATCGCATCTTCGCGTACAAGGGCAATGTGTCACCGCCCCGCAATTGGCAGGATTGGCATGACATGGTTCAGGCCTTCACCGATCACTGTGTAAAGCGTTACGGCCTGCCTGAAGTGCGTGGCTGGAAATTCGAAGTCTGGAATGAGCCAAATATTTCTTTCTGGGCTGGTACGCAACAGGAATACTTCGAGCTCTATCATCAATCCGCTCTCGCCATCAAAAAAATCGACGCGCAACTTCAGGTCGGCGGCCCTTCAACTGCGCAGCTCGGCTGGATACCCGACCTGATTCAATACTGCAGCCAAAACGGGGTACCGCTCGATTTCGTTAGTACGCACGTGTATGCAAACGATCCACAGAAACTCATCTTCGGAAAAGAAAATCTCTACAAACTTGAAGACGTCATTCCACGCGGAGTCGAACAGGTCAAGCATCAGGTACAGAGCTCGAAGATGCCGAATTTGCCACTATGGATCACTGAGTGGAGTTCGCAAAACCCCGCGTTCATTGCCGACACAATCAAGAACTGCGTCGGCCTGGCAGAAGCAATGTCGTACTGGACGTTCAGCAACGTATTTGAAGAAGGCGGCGTGCCTGGCGGAATCTTTAATTCAACTTTCGGCATGCTCGCTCAATGGGGCATCGCGCGGCCGTCATTTCATTCCTTCGTTTTTCTGCATAAACTTGGCAACTCACTCCTGAGCGCGGATGCGGGCCCTGTTCTCGCAACGCGCCGCGCCGACGGCTCCATCGCAATCCTGTTGTGGAATCTTATTCCCGCCGACGAGGGCGGCGTTGCAAACGGAAATCCGATTGGAGCAAGCGCAGGAGCTCAGCGATCAGCCGGCGCCGCCAAACAATTCCGACTTAAGCTTTCGGGCATAACGAGCGCTTCGAAGGTCTCTATCAGCCAAGTCAATAACGAGATCGGAACGGCAATTCCAAAATGGCGCGCGATGGGCAGCCCCCAGTACCCTTCGGCAAATCAAATTGCAGATTTACGCAGCGCCGCGGAATTACCCAGTCCCGAACAACGCACTCTGGTTACGAATCATGAGCTTTCAATTGAATTACCGCCTGACGGCATCGCGCTGATTGAGATTGCACGCCACTAACCTACCCATGGGAGGACTTTATGCGCAAAGACATTTTCGTCGCAATCATGCTTGCAGCCATCGCACCGCTTCTTGCGCAATCGCAAAAGCCCAATCTGAGCGGCTCGTGGCGCTTGAACGTGGCCAAAAGTTACATGGGCCAGGAACATCCCTTCATCGATTACCAGCTCACGAAGAAAATTGAGTTGACCGGCGATACCCTCTCCATCACCGATACTGCCATTCACAATTCCAACGTGAACATTCCTCTGCCCGATTCAACAACTACCATGCAAGTGGCCGCGGACGGCAAGGAACACGAAGTACAAATGCAGTCCGGCAATCGACGTCAGCGAGCGTCCGTTGCGAAGGTGACGGCTGCATGGCAGGGAGGTACACTCGAACTCGTACAGGTTGTTACGGGCCTCGCCAATATGTCGAAACAGCGACTATTTCTATCTGACGACGGCTCGCAACTCATCGACCTGGTCGAAAACCATAACGTCTACGGCGACGGAGAACAACGCCTAGTCTTCGACAAGCTACCTTGATTTTGTAAGCGTCAGGATTCGCCTATTGAGCGGCGGTCAGGTTGGCTACAAGAGCATCAAGTTCGGCGCTGTTTACGTCGCTCACTCCGAGCAGTTCGAGACCACCGCCTCTTCCCAGGGAGAAATGGAATCCCGACCGCCCACTCATGTGCACGAACTCTGAAACTTGCTGCTGGCTCACGAACACCGAAGCATGATGTTTGTGAATCGTAAATAGAAGCAGTGCGGTCGGCTTGCCATTCACATAGGTCAGGTCAGCTCCGATGAGCGCTGTGTCAGCCGGCAACGCACTCTGCTCGGGAATATTGAAGCTGAATGGCAGCTTGCCCTGAAACCACGGCTTTACCGTATGCCGATCCGATGAAAGCACTTCAGGCGAAGCGGCATCGGAAAGCGTAGCCAGATGCTCATCCAGAATCTCAGCGCTCAAAGTTTCAGATTGCCGCAGCATCCTTCCGCCGAATGCGATTGCCAGCACAAACATCGCCGCCGCCGCAGTCCACTTCACAGTTCGTATCGGAACCACCGTGGCACGTTTCGGCGGAGTTTGCTGCGCCATTGCAGTCAATCGAGCTAATGCTTCTTGAGATGGCGCAAAGCTTCGTGCGGCACGGCTGGTTGCCGATTTCAAATGCCCGGCCGCAATTACCTTCAGCGCGCACGCGTGGCACTCGTTTAAATGCGCTTGCACTGCGACTTCGTCTTTGCGCGAGAGTTCGCCATCAACCACTGCGCCGATTGTTTCCTGAAGAAGATGATCAGCGCTCATAAACTGTCTCCTGAATTTGACGTGAGAATCTGGCGCAGATTTTGGCGTGCCCGCGCTAAGCGGGACATGACAGTGCCAATCGGCACGTCAAGCACCGCTGCAATTTCCCGGTATTTGAGCTCTTCCAGATCGCAAAGTAAAATCACTTCGCGCAAATGCGGCGCAAGTTGTTCCAGCGCGGTTCGCAGGGCCGCCAAATCATTGAGCTTGATGACTTCGGCTTCCGGGGTCAGACCGGGCTCCGCAACTTCAAGCACGTCAGGGTGGTCTTCAAGATAGACCGTGCGTGCATTTGCAATGGCCGTGCGCGAAGTCAGGAACGTGTTCCTCAAAATGCGGTAAATCCACGCCTTGAAATTCGTGCCCGGCTCAAACGAGCCGAAGGCGCGCAGTGCCTTCGTCAATGTCTCCTGTACCAGGTCTTCAGCTTCAACGGGATCGCGCACCAGCCATTGCGCGTGGTTGTACAGCGACCCCAGCAGAGGCACCGCCAGGTCCTGAAATCCGATTGTTTCGCGCGCATGCGAACCCATGGTCACAATCCTAGCTGACCCGCCGCGCAAGGTCGTAGGTTGATCTGCAAATTTTCGTAGACTCAGCACCAACCCCATCTGCATATATAACTGCGCACCTCACAAATTATTCCCTCGCACCTCCCAATTTTTATCTCGCATTTTTGGCGGAATAAACCGGCCGCAAGTTTGTTCTTCATCCTGAGGGCAACTTAATGCCCAGGGGAGCGAACAATGACAGTTGAAGATTCAAAGAACAAGCCGGCAACAGAAGCCGGCGACGGCATCGATCGCAGGAACTTTCTTTCCTGCATGGCGTGGGCGGGCACCGGTCTTTTGTGGTCGATGGTTGGCGGAGTGCCTACCGCCCGACTGATTGCCGAAACAGCAATGAACTCAACTACCAAACCTGGAAAGCTTGAAGAATTCTCGTTCGTACAGATCAGCGACAGCCACATCGGCTTCAACAAGGGCGCCAATCAGGATGTCGCCGGCACTCTCAGGAAGGCGATCGACCGTGCAAATTCATCGGCTGGCGCAAAGGCTCCCGACTTCCTTCTTCACACCGGCGACATTACGCAGAACTCGAAAGCCAGCGAGTTCGATACCGCCGCACAACTCGTCAAGGGCTTCAAAAGCGAAGTGTTCTACGTCCCCGGCGAACATGATTTCATCGACGACGGCGAACAGTACAAGCAGCGATTCGGAAAAGGCGCGCTTGGCAATGGATGGTACAGCTTCAACCACAAGGGAGTGCACTTTGTCGGGCTCAATAATTGTGTCCAGGTGGATGCGATGGGAAACATCGGCGCAGAGCAGATTGCGTGGCTCAAGTCCGATCTCGCCGGTCTCAGCGCTTCAACGCCTATCGTTGTTTTCGCTCACATCCCTCTGTGGATGGTGTATGAAAAATGGGGCTGGGGCACGCATGATGGAGCGCAGGCGCTCGCGCTGCTCAAGCGCTTCGGGTCAGTGACTGTTCTCAATGGCCACATCCACCAGGTTGTGCAGAAGGTTGAAGGCAACGTGGTCTTCCATACCGCAATGGCAACCGCCTTTCCGCAGCCCGTACCCGGATCGGCTCCTAACCCCGGGCCCATGACCGTTCCTGCCGGCAAGCTGGAAAGTGTTCTTGGCGTGACCAGTGTCAAGGTGGCGCGCAGCCACGGCCATCTCGCCGTCGTCGATCATACGTTGGACGAAAAAGCATGAGAGGTCTCACGGTTCCGGCACTCTGTGTCGGATTCTTCGCGGCATCAATTGGATTGGCGCATCTTCGACCCTTCGGAAACCCACGCAATATCACAGAGCAACAGCGCATCGCCCTAACAGGCGATGCGCAAATGCGAGATGCAGCGAAGCGTGTGCTCATCGAAAAATGTGCTGACTGCCATTCCGATGCGACAAGGTGGCCCTTCTACTCCAACATCGCGCCCGTCTCGTGGCTTATTGAGCACGATGTAGTTGAAGGACGCGAGCATCTGAACTTATCGCGTTGGCAAGAGCTCTCGCCAGATCGGCAACAGGTGTTGAGTCAGGAAATTGTCCAGCAGGTCAAGCGCGGCACTATGCCGCCACTCCCATACCGGCTAATTCATTGGCGCGCCCGCCTCATTTCGGCAGACGTCTCTGCGCTTACCACTCTCGCGCCCGACGAAGCTATCGAAACCGCCCCGGCCGCACCGGGCGATCCGGTTCGCGGGCGCGCAGTATTTGAACGGCGATGCACAGGATGCCACGCGCTTGACGCAAATCGCGAAGGACCCCACCTTCGCGGCGTCTATGGCAGAACCGCAGGTTCAGTGCCGGACTTCGACTACTCATCGGCCATTAAAAAGTCCGGCCTTGTTTGGAACGACGCCAACCTTGAGCGATGGCTGCGAGGCACGGACGCAATGGTGCCCGACAGCAACATGGGATTCAGTGTTCCGAAGGCGCAGGAGCGCGCCGACGTCATAGCGTTTTTAAAAACAATGCACTAAAAGCATCATTCGAATGTAACGGTGTACTCCCTGTGTGGCTCCATGCGGAGTTGCCAAATACCGTCGCCTTCAGTTGCCTTAACGGGATGCCCTCCGGACTGAATCTTTGCAATGCGCTGTCCATGCGGCGGCCGCAATTTGAAGTCACCCGCAGCTGCCGGACGAAGCGCGGCTGAAACAGCTCTGCCATTCTTCCAACTCGCATCCACTTCCACATCGCCACGCGCGCGCAATCCTCGGTAATGACCATCCGACCAGGCGGAGGGCAATGCAGGCAGAATTGCGAGCACCCCGGAATGGCTCTGCAGCAACATTTCTGCAATGCCTGAAGCGCCACCAAAGTTCGCGTCGATCTGAAACCAGCGGCGATTGGCGTTCAGCAGGCTCTCAGACGAAGTGGCAAGCAGGTAGTTGATGTGCTGATTGGCACGATCGCCATCCTCAAGCCTGGCCCACAGATTCGAGTACCAGCCTGCAGGCCATCCGCTCTTACCGGAGCCGTTCTCCACCCTCCGCTCAAGCGAAACACGCGCGGCCTTCGCCAATTCCGGCGTACCACGCAGCGTGATTTCATCTGAAGGAAAGAGACCGAACAAGTGCGACACGTGGCTCATACCCGGCGTCGGCTCATCGTAGTCTTCGCTCCACTCCTGGAGTTGGCCGCGCTTGCCTATTTTCAGTTCAGGAATGCGCTTGAGGGCCTTGCTCAACTCCGCGCGATAGGCAGCGTCGATTCCAAGAACCTGCGAGGCATCCATCATCGCGTGAAAGAGCGTATAGATAATTTCGTAATCCATTGTCGCGCCCACCGTCTGCCGGCCGATTGTGCCGTCAGCCATGCGGTAACTGTTCTCGGGCGAGTACGACGGATTGGTAACCAGGTGCCCCTTGCCGTCATCCACCATAAAGTCGAGCAGAAATTGCGAGGCCTCCTTCATAATCGGATACGCTTCTGTGCTCAGGAATGCGCGGTCCAGGCCGTACTCGTAATGCTCCCAATAGTGAAGCGCCATCCAAGCCCCACCCATCGGCCATACGCCCACGTATCCGTAATCGACGGGCGCGGTGTCACCCCACGCGTCTATGTTGTGGTGAAACGCGAAACCGCGCGCACCGTACATTTCCTTCGCAGTGCGGCGGCCGCTGTCGAGTGACATTTTTACCAAATCAAAAAAGGGCTGCGTCGTCTCCGAGAGGTTGCCTACTTCCGCAGGCCAGTAATTCATCTCCACATTGATGTTGGTTGTGTATTTGCTGTCCCACGGAGGAGCCATACTGTCGTTCCAAATGCCTTGCAAGTTAGCAGCCATCGTGCCGGGCCGGCTGCTGCCCATCAGCAGATACCTGCCGAATTGAAAGTAAAGCGCGGCGAGTCCAGGATCTTCCTTTCCCTGTTTGACACGAGCAATTCGCTCATCGATGGGAAGGCTCTCGACTGCGGCTGCATCGGTCGCCGGCGCTATCTGTAGATCAACACGGCGAAAAAGTTTCTCATGGTCCGCAAGATGCGCGGACTTCAAACTTGCATACGGCTCTAAAGCATGAGCCAGGTATTGATCGCATTCTGCAACCGGATCGCCACCGTGATAGTTGGTTGCGGCCACCAGCAGCAGAGTTACTGCGTTGGCATTTGTAACCACTAACTCGCTGCCGGAAATCTCAACTTGCCCGCCCTCGTTTACGGCCCGCAACAATGCGCGAAACTTTACGCCAGTGGGCTCAAGTTGATCTCGTTCTGCTTTGAGTTGCTCTGGCTTCAGGTTCGGAGTAGCCCAAAAGCTTGTGTGAGCGATCGCCTCACCCTGCAGAATTAGCCGGTCGTTCCCTGCCGTGGTGGTCTGGCTGTCTTGCGAGCGCGTAAGCGTTGCATGGAACGACACATGGCCGGGCTTGTCAGCAGCAATGCGAACCACCAGCACCTGGTCCGGCGCAGACGCAAACACTTCGCGCGTGAAAGTCGTATCACCAACACGATAGGTAACTCTCACAATTCCCGTTGCCAGATTCAGCTCGCGTCGATAATCAACCGCATTGTCCTGACCTGCGAACTCTATGTTCAGATCGCCGAGCGGTTGATAAGGCGGTTGCCGGTTCGGTATACCCATCATCTTTTTGTCTTCGAGCGTCTCTGCCTCGCGCGCCTTCCCCTCAAACAGAAGGCGACGAACTTCCGGCAATGCCTTCAACGCTTCAGGATTAATGCGGTCTCGCTTTTTGCCATTCCAAATGGTGTCTTCGTTCAGTTGAATGTGTTCCTTCGCAACGTCTCCAAAGACCATTCCGCCAAGCCTGCCATTACCAACCGGTAATGCGTCGCCCCATTTCTGGGCCGGATGTCTGTACCATAGGACCGGATCGGCAGCAGAAGCCTTAACCGGAAGGGCCAAACTCAAAACTAGAATCGTATAAAGCAAAGCATTCCGCATAGGTGTCCCTCAGATCAGAAAATGGTCAAAACAACGCGTAGCCGTGCGTCCCTCGCTACTTGGGATTATCCAAATAACTACGATGACTTAGTCGATGACTTTTAAACTCAGCGAAATTGTACACGCATTTCTCAAC
>JADGNO010000294.1 GCA_017883405.1 Occallatibacter sp.
CCCGCAAGCATTGCATGGCAAATCAAACCAGACGAGAGGCAGGCCACCATATAGCCACGGCACGTTGCTGGAGACGGCAGGCGACATCGTCTCGCTGATCGATAACTTGATCTATTCGGTAGTGTTTGCGTCTCCGCGTCGATGACAAACTGCCCGGCCAATTCAGACTGGGCGTTACTCAGAGTTTGCTGAGTGCTTCCCGCAACAAAACTACGCGCGGGTGCGACGCCGCTGAATCGCGGTAGAGGAGGCCAACCGCGGTAGGCGCAATCGGCGGATGAACTCGAATTTGCTTTACTTCACCCGAGCGTTCGGCCTCGCGCATGCTGCTGGTGGGTACTGCGCTCAGTCCCAGGCCGGCGGCCACAAGTTTCACGTTAGTGACAGGGCTCGTCGATTCGACAATCGGCTCCGGGGGGATCAAGCCTTCACGCAAAAAATGCCCCTCGACCACATTGCGTATTAGCGCTGATCTCGCAGCCAACACCCAGCGCTCCTGCGCGAGACGCGACCAGGGGACGCGGCGAGCGTGCACCAGCGGATGCGTGGGCGGCGCTATTACCGCATACGCCTGATCGGCGAGTTTCTCGTAGCGCAACGCTTTGCCCGTGCCGGCAGCAAGCGCTTCGGTCGTGTAGATGGTGACCAGCGCGTCGACCTCGCCGGCGAGCAAGGCGCTAAAAAGCTGCGGTACCCGGTCTTCGCGCAATTGCACCAGCACGGGTGGTTCGCGCGTGGCCAAATGGAGCAAGACCCTGGGCAACAGGCTCATCGCTACGAAAGGCGGGGCGCCGATGCGCAATACGGCGGCGACGCGTCCGTCGGGGCCAGCCGCGTTTGCTTCGTTGTGTACTTGGCGGATTTCGTCGATTAGAAGATGCGCGCCATGAATAAACACATCGCCCTGCGTCGTGCACGCAAGGCCGCGCGTCGTGCGCGTGAACAGGGCATACCCTAGGATGTCCTCGAGTTCCTTCAACGCCTTGCTGAGCGCCGGCTGCGTGAGATGCAGTTTTCCGGCAGCCGCCCTGAGACTGCCCGTACGCTTGACCTCGGTAACGAGTTGGAGCTGGCGGAAACGCAGCCGTGCAAGCCTTTGCATGCTCAATTGGTGAGTATCAGTGACCATCACTCGATATTACCAAAAGTACTCACTATATTCACAAATATCACTTCTAGCTATTGCCTTGCAGGTCTAAACTGCGGCTACGCGCTTGCGAAAAAAGACGCGGGCCTACACAAAGAAGGAGGCAACCCATGGATCGTCGATTGTTCTGTCTGTCGCTGACTGCTGCAGGTCTGGGAAGTATGCTGGGTAGTGTAGGGGCATTCGCCCAGTCATTCCCGTCAAAGCTGATACGCATCATTTCACCGTACGCTGCCGGCGGCGGACCCGATGTCCAGTTGCGCCAGTTTGGGCCTAAATTTTCCGATGCCATTGGACAGACGATGGTTGTCGAGAACAAGGTTGGAGCGGCGGGGGTTCTGGCCGGGCAATACGTCGCGCAGGCGGCGCCGGATGGCTACACCTTGTTGCTGGGTTCGAACACGCATCTGCTGCAGAAGCTGCTCATGCCCGACCTGAAGTTCGATCCGATCGCTGAGTTTGTTCCGATATCAAACATGACGAACCTGGCGACAGTACTGGTGATTCGCGCCGATTCGCCGTACAAGCGCGTCGAGGATCTCATCGCCCAGTTGAAGGCCAACCCAGACAAGTTCAATTACGGATCTGGCGGCGTCGGCACTTCAGCGCATCTCGCCGGCGCGACCTTCGTCGCCCTCGCCGAATCGAGGGCGGTACACATTCCGTTGAAAGGGTCGGTGGAGATCACCGCGTCCCTTTTGCGCGGGGATACCGAATTCGCATTTCCTGTCGCCAGCACCGGCGTGCCGCAGGTCAAAGGCGGCAAACTGCGCGCGCTGGCGGTCACCAGCCGCGTACGCCTGTCGCAGCTTCCCGATGTGCCCACGCTGAACGAAGTCATGAAGAACGATCTGGCCATCCAAGAGTCCTGGTTCGGCATCTGGGCGCCGGCGAAGACGCCACCCGACGTCGTGAAGAAGATCTTCGATGCGACCGCGAAGGCGCTTGCCGATCCGGTGCTTCGGCAACAATTCGAAACAGCAGGAGGTGGTGCCGCTCCCAGCGAAAGCCAGGAGGCTTTTTCCGCATTCGTTAAGAGTGAATACGTGAAGTGGGGCGAGATCGTGAAACTCAGTGGGGCGAAAGCGGGGTAGGCGCCATGGCGAAGGCTCTAGACGGCTTGCGTGTACTCGATCTGTCGCATGTGATCGCTGGCCCGCTTGCCTCGTTTTATCTGGCGCAGATGGGCGCGGAAGTGATCAAGATCGAGTCGCCGCTGGGCGGCGAAGTGATGCGTGCGCAGCGTGACGGGGACGCAGCGACGGATACTCCTGACGGTTTTGTGGCCTTGAATGCGGGCAAGAAGTCCCTCGCCATCGACATCCGCACCAACGAAGGCGCGGGGATCGTGCGCGAACTGGCAAAAACCGTCGATGTTTTTATCGAGAATTTCCGACCTGGCGTGGTCAAGAAGTACGGACTCGACTATGCGAGCATCGCGGCGCTCAAATCCGATATAGTCTATTGCTCAATTTCCGGTTACGGCCAGGAGGGAGAATGGTCTGGGCGCGGCGCATACGACCACGTGGTTCAGGCACTCACGGGGATGATGCTGGTGACCGGAAACGGGGAAGACGATCCGCCGGTAAAAGTGGGATTCCCAGTGATCGACGTAGCCGTGGGTATGCTGTCAGCGTTGGCCATCGTGTCTTCGATTCACCGGCGAGATCGCGAGGGTAAGGGGCAGTATGTTGATGCTTCGATGGCGCAGGCCGCGCTGGCTTTGATGTACCCCCTTACCAGCTCCGCACTGACCACGGGCAAGGAACCCGAGCGGCTCGGCAACCGCGGCTATTCCGGGAGTCCGACAGCCGATACATATCAATGCACGGATGGTTGGCTTTCGACTGCCGCCAATACGCCGCCGCAATTCAGAAAGCTCGCTCGTGTACTGGGCGTGGAAGCGCTGTGCAGCGACGCGCGCGCATTAGATCTTGATGTGTTTAACGCGCCAAACGGGGGCTTTGTGGTTGCCAGGGATCTCGAGTACGTCCGCGGCCAGATTCGTGATGCGTTTCGGTTGCGTTCGGCGGCAGACATGGAAACGCAGCTCAACGCCGTCGGTGTGCCCGCTGCCCGCGTGCGCCGTCTAGGCGAATTCCTGCACGAGACCGTTGGAATGGACAAGCTGACCTTGCCAGTTCTTGATTTTGCGCAAAACGGCCGCACGGTAAAGACCGCGGGACTGGGATTCCGCTTTGCAGAAGAAGGCGGTCCGAGTGCGCATTCAGCATCCTCTTTGGGTGCAGACAATCAAGAGATCCTGGCGAAACTGGATTCCGATTTGTGGAAACGTGCGCGGGCAAGATAGGCTTGGTGTGGTGAGGGCCGCGCGCAAAGCGTTCACCGTCAGCTTCGGAGAAGATCAACCGGCTGGGTCGAAGTGCGAGTTTTCGGTTTCGAAGATCAGGAACTCAATTTGGCGATCATATTTTTTCGCCAAATAGTTGCTGAACGGCCGGAGTGGCCGACAAGCCGAAGATCACATCGAGTTGGTGAGGGGCAGCTCCACCTTGGTCAGCTGACCTTCATGACATCAAACGCTTGACGGCTCCTTTGGGTCGGGTGCGCCCATTGACCAAGTCAATCTCGCTGCCGAAAAGCGGCCCCCCAGATTTAGGTTTCTGTCCACCCCGGGTGATGGCCGGTATAATCACCAGCTTTTTATGCCCCATGTGGTTTAAGAACCTCGTTGTCTACCGGCTTCCCGCCGGCTTCTCCGTCAAATCCGACGATTTGGAGCGCAAGCTTGCGCACCATTCACTGCAGCCCTGCGGCGGATTGCAAATGGAAAGCCGCGGCTGGATTTGTCCGCATGAAGGCGGCCTGTTCCTCTTTCAGCAGCGCCAGCAGTGCTTGCTCGCCATGGGGGTGGAGCAGAAGATCCTTCCCGCCTCGGTCGTTCGCCAGGAGGCGGAAACCCGGGCCGAGGACATCGCGCGCCGCCAGGGGCGTCCAGTCGGCCGCAAGCAGATGCGCGAGCTCAAGGACCAGGTAACCGACGAACTGCTGCCGCGGGCGCTTTCCCGCCGCCGGACCACCTATGGCTGGATCGATGCCGCTAACGGCTGGTTGGCCATTGACGCGGCCGCGGACGCCAAGGCCGAGCAGTTCATGGAGGTGCTGCGCAGCACCGAGGACAGCTTGGCTGCAAAGAGGCTGGAAACGCAGCGCACGCCAGCTTCTGCGATGGCTGCGTGGCTGGTAAAAGGGGAGGCGCCCGGCGCGTTCGGCATCGACCAGGACCTCGAACTTCGCTCCGCGGACGCCAGCAAGGCCACGGTGCGCTATGCGCGCCACAACCTCGAAGGCAAGGAAATCCGCGACCACATCGCGGCTGGCAAGACCGTCGTTCGCCTGGGGCTCACCTGGAACGACAAGATCTCATTCGTGCTGACCGAGTTTTTGCAGATAAAACGGCTCACCTTCCTCGACATCCTCAAAGAAGATTCCGGAACCGAGGCCGAGGACAAGGACGAGCAGTTCGAAATCGAATTTGCGCTGATGACGGGCGAACTGGCACTGATGCTCGCCGATCTGGTCAAGGCGCTGGGTAAAGAGAAAGTGTGATCACTGCTGCAGCGCCACGTCGCATGCCCCGTGATCCATATGCCCTGACTACGCTCATCGAATAACAAATATTGAGAGGAAGCGCGTTTGAAGCTCGCAACCTGGAATGTGGCCTTGCCCGTCGCTGCTGCTCGCCGTGCGGCGGCGCGGATGTGGACCGACAAGATTGCCGCCGATATTTTAGTTCTCACTGAAACTCATGATGTCTTTGAGCCAGGACTTCAATATTCGTGCAGCTCGGCAGGTGGGCGCGACGAAAGCCACCTATCACCTCACCACTGGGTCACGATCTGGTCGAAATATAGGCTTGAGGAACTCAAGACCAGTGACGCTAAGCGCACCGCCGCCGCACGCGCTTTCCCAGAGGACGGCCTGCCGTTTCTGGTGTACGGTACTGTCTTACCGTGGATCGGCAGCAAATGGCAGGGGCATTCATCAGCCGGCGGGGTTGCATTCGGAGAATCGCTGAAAGTTCAAGCGTCCGACTGGAAGCGACTGCATCAGGAATATCCTGACGATGAACTATTCGTGCTTGGTGATTTCAATCAGGATTTGGTGAAACCCCCACGGTACTATGGGTCTCGGGCCAACCGTGCAGCTTTGATTAAGGCTTTGGACGATTGCGGACTCGTTGCCATAACGGCAGGTGACGGTGATCCCATACGGCGCGATTCAGCACCCTGTGCTTGCATAGACCACATCTGCACTTTGCGTAACTCCCGGTGGCGAGCAGGATCGGCTGAACGGTGGCCGAATATTTCCAAACCGGACAAATCGCTCTCTGACCACTTCGGGGTGGCCGTGTCATTTACGTGAGGTGGATCGATGCAATGCCCGTCGGATCATGTGGTTTTGCAAGGATGCAATGCTGGTAGTATCGCCAGAACACCACCAGCGATTGGAAGCAAACAATGCCCAATTTAGCGGTCACTTTCAGACAAGAAATCACAAGGCTTGCCCGCAGGGAAATACGCAGCCAGACGCAGGGATTGCGAAAAGCGTCGGCCCAGTTCCGACGAGATATTGCCGGGCTGAAGCGTGCCGCCTCGAAGCTCCAATCTGAAGTGGTCCGGCTTGAGCGTCAGGTGGGCAAGGGTGCAGCGCCTAAAATCGCCGAAGCCGAACCGACGAGAATTCGCTATAGCGCAAAGAGTGTCGTTGCGCAGCGTAGTGGCCTTGGGATTTCAGCGGCAGACTTTGGCAAACTGGTCGGTGTCACGGCGCGCACGATCTACAAATGGGAGCATGGCACCTCACGCCCCCGCAAAGCGCAGTTGGCCGCGTTCGCGGCTATTCGGGGGCTAGGCAAAGCGGCAGCACTGGCCCGTTTGGAACAGTTGCGCGGTAAGACGCCCAAAAAGCGAGCACCAAAGCGATAGGCATTCCGCATGGCCGCACCTGAAAGAATCCAACTATCTAAAGAGCGAGAGCAGTGGAGATTCGAATGCCGTTTAGCTGCTGAGGACTAATCGGCCGCATTGGCCGTACCATTCTCGCTCGACCACACAAGAAAAGTCCGCTCCTAATGTTCACAGAACTCAAAGGTACCCCGCAGCGCGCTCTCGTGGCGGCCGTACAGCTGCCGACGGTAAGCGACGTAGAATTTGAGGCATCGTTGGACGAGTTGCGTGAATTGGCCAAGACGCTGGGCTTCGAAGTCGTGGCCACGTTCACGCAAAAGCGCGCCAGTTTTGATTCGGCGGCCTACCTGGGCGCCGGCAAGCGCGAGGAGGTGCGGCGCTTTGTGCATGGTGAGGCTGATCAATCTGGCGATGCACCCCAGGAGGTGCCAGCCTCAGCAAAGCGCGCGGGGAAAAGCGCCGAACGACACATCGCACGTCACGGCGCGGCCGCAGCGCGTGAAGCAGCAAAGGCACTGGGTGGCACCGACACCCGCCAGGCCGCTTTCGTGCTGGTGGATCACGAGATTTCGCCGTCGCAGGCGCGCAACCTCGAAAACGAGATCGGCTGCGATGTGATGGACCGCACTATGGTGATTCTTGAAATCTTTCATCGCCACGCGCGCTCCAACGCGGCGCGTGCGCAGGTCGAGATCGCGCGCTTGCGTTACCTCGCGCCACGCTTGCGCGAGGCGGCCAAGCTTGCCGGGCCGCAAGGGAGGCAACGCAGTGGTATTGGCGGGCGCGGTGCCGGTGAAGGCGCTGGTAATGCA
>JADGNO010000295.1 GCA_017883405.1 Occallatibacter sp.
CGAGCGGAATGCAGACCGTAAACACTTACCAGGCCATGATTCAGGGCCTGCAGTGAGTTCAGTCCTTCCTTACCGGAAAAGCGGCTTCGTGATCGGCGCCTTTCGGCTTTGTGATTCCTATCACTGCGTGAAACCTCACAGAAGCGTGTTCTCAAGGTACGAACCCAGCAACAGCATGGTCTCTCCGGAGTCGGAAAATCAGGGCCGGGCATCAGGGGCATCTCTC
Organism: Occallatibacter sp.; assembly: GCA_017883405.1. GTDB lineage: Bacteria > Acidobacteriota > Terriglobia > Terriglobales > Acidobacteriaceae > Telmatobacter. Next base: position 227 of record JADGNO010000295.1, read on the forward strand.
TGGTTCCAGGGGAAGGAAGACGGCAGGATGGCGGAAGCCGCGACGGTTATCAGTATCCAGAGGGCAGGCGAGCCAGCCCGGAATGTAGCGCAAAAGCCGATGCGCATTGCCATCTTTGTTCTTGGAGTTTTTGCACTGCTGTTGTGCGGTCCGGCCAGGCTTCGAGCGCAATCGGAATGCCTTGCATGCCACGGTGATGCGAGCATGACCGATACGAACGGCCACAGCATTGCAGTCGACGGCAAGGTGTTCGGCGAGAGCATTCATGGCAGCCTGAAGTGCAATGACTGTCACGCAAATATAAAGGAGTATCCACACCCCGAGCAGGTGGCAAAGGTCGAGTGCAAGAACTGCCATGCTGACCAGGCTTCGGCTCTTGCAGGTAGCGTTCACGGCGATTCCAAGGATCATCCGTGCACGAGCTGTCACGGCAGCGCCCATAAAATTTTTCCCAAGACAGACTCGCGTTCCGCGGTTTACCCGCTGAATGTTCCCAACACCTGCGGACAGTGCCACAGCAATGAGGGAATGGCGAAGAAGCATGGGCTAGCGAGCGTCTATCCCAAGTACATCGATTCAATTCACGGCTTTGCTTTGAGTAAAGAAGGCCTGCTAGTGGCAGCCAATTGCCAGAGCTGCCACGGCTCGCACAATATTCTCAGCCACAAAGATCCGAAGAGTCCGACGTTCAAGACCAACATTCCTAATACCTGCGGACAATGCCACGCCAAGATCAACGACGATTACATGAGCGGGGCGCATGGCAAAGGAGTAGCCAAAGGCGACAAGAAAGCGCCGGTCTGCACTGATTGCCACACGGCGCATGAAATTCTGCAGCCGACTGAAGCGGCATTCCGCATGCAATCGACGCCGATCTGCGGATCGTGCCACACTGACAAGCTCTCCACTTATCACGACACGTTCCACTCGCAGCTGGGATTGCTGGGCGGCTATGTTGAGACGGCGCGGTGCTGGGATTGCCACGGCGCCCACAAGATTCTGCCCGCATCCGATCCACATTCGCCGATCAACAAAGCAAATCTGGTTGCGACCTGCGGCGCCTGCCACAAAGGGGCGAACACGAGCGTTGTGCAATATCAGCCACACGCCAATGCCCGCGACCGAAAGCTGAATCCTGAAATTTATTTTGTGCGGCTGTTTATGAACCTGCTGCTTGCCGGCACGCTTACTTTCTTCATCATTCACACGATTCTTTGGTTGATCCGCGCGCGCTACAACCAGATCAAGGAGAAGTCGCAAGGGGGAGGCAAAGATGCTTGATTTGGAACAAGAGGCGGCAGCACGGCAAGCGAAGGGCTCGGGTAGATTCTTCACGCGCTTTACGCGTGAACAGCGTTACATGCACGCGGTCCTCTTCACTTCGTTTCTTGGCTTGGCCGGCACAGGATTGCCGTTGCGCTTCAGTGACAGCATATGGGCACGGGGACTGGCAAAAGGCGTGGGCGGATTTGGTGCGATTCTGTTCTTCCACAAAGTCTTTGCCGTGGTGCTGTCGATCGCTTTTCTTCTACATGTGAAGGAGATTTTTCAACGCGGAATCATGCATCGCCAGAAGGGAATCTTCTGGGGCCCGAACTCGATGGTTGCGAACTGGAAGGATGTGAAAGACCTGGTAGCGCACCTTCGGTGGTTTGTGGGATTGGGCAAGCGGCCGCAGTTTGATCGCTACGCCTACTGGGAAAAGTTCGACTACTGGGCGGTGTTCTGGGGCATGATCGTCATCGGCTTCTCAGGCTACGCAATGTGGTTCGCGCCATTCTTTGCGCACTTTCTGCCAGGATGGGCGCTGAACGCAGTGCTGGTGATCCACAGCGAAGAAGGCTTGCTGGCGATTCTGTTCATTTTCTCGATTCATTTTGTAAACACACACCTGCGACCGGACAGTTTCCCGATGGATATGGTGGTGTTTACGGGTGTTGAAAGCGAAGAAGAATTCAGGCACAAGCGGCCGATGGAGTACGAACGCCTGGTTAAAGAAGGCAAGCTTGAAGCAAGGCTGGGCGAAGCTCCACAGACCTGGCTGGTGAACTTTTCGCGCGTGGTAGGAACCATTGCAATTTTGATCGGATTGACATTACTTGTGCTGACGTTGACAGCATATTTCAGCTGAACTCAGATGTTTTAGCATTGATATATAGAAGAATTTGCGACCTCCGTAAGGAGATAAAAAATAAAGAACGTCATACTGCTATAGTTCGTCCTGCCCGGTGCGTCGCATTCCAATTTGGAATGCGGCGGCCCGGGCTTTCTTTTGCGCCTGTGACCCGAGTCACTGAGATAATTTGCGCCGAAGACTCTTCTCGTATGCGTGAAAGAAAATAGAAAAAGATCCATCTATACGCTTGTTTTGTTGCTTCTGGTTTGGACATCCGCAAGCGGTTGGGGGCAAAAGCTTAAAGACGCGGATTGCCTTGCTTGCCACTCCGACAACACGCTGACTAAAGATGTGAATGGAAAGCAAGTCAGCCTGTTTGTTGACGAGAACAAGCTGAAGCACTCAGTCCATGGCGGCATGTTTAGCTGCGTTGACTGCCACAAGGATGTGAAGAGCCTTGCGCATGAGTCGTCGCCGGCCAAGGTGCGTTGTGCCGATTGCCACGCGGATGCGCAGGATGCCTACGCGCACAGTGCGCATGGAATCGCTCGCAAAATCGGATCGCCTGCCGCAGGATGTCAGGACTGTCACGGCGGAGCACACGAGGTGCTGGCTGCCAGCGACCCCAAGTCACCTGTGAGTCATGAGAACGTGCCGTATACATGCGGCAGGTGCCACGGCCAACGATTCCTGATGGAGTCGCGCGGACAAACTGCACAGCCGTTTATCAGCTACCAGGAAAGTGTTCACGGGCGGGCGACTGAGAAGGGTTCGCAAAAGGCCGCGGTGTGTACTGACTGCCATGGGGCACATACAATTCTGGCGGCCAACGATGCAAAGTCGCCTATTTATAAATTCAATGTGCCGGCCACCTGCGGCAAATGCCATACGGACGTTAACAACACGTTTATGCAGAGCATTCACGGGACCGCGCTGGCGCATGGCAACCAGATGGCCCCGGCGTGCACGGACTGCCACGGAATTCACTCGATCAAGGCGCGTTCCGATCCGAACTCGCCCGCGGCCGATAAAAATGTTTCGCGTGATATATGCGCGCGCTGTCATGAGGGTGTGCGGCTGTCGCAGGAGTTTGGCATTCCGGGCGGGCGCGTAACCAGTTACTTTGACAGCTATCACGGGTTGGCTGCGGAAGGCGGATCTCTGGTAGCGGCCAACTGTTCAAGCTGCCATGGCGTGCATAACATTCTGCCATCCAGCGATCCGCATTCGACGATCAACCACGACAATCTGGGCGCCACTTGCGGCAAGTGCCACCAGGGCGTGACGCAAAAATTTACCCAGACCAAGGTGCACCAGGGTGACGGGGTTCATCCCAACGACATCGGCTCGATCGCGGTGCGCTGGGTGCGCATCATTTACATTTCCCTCATCCTGCTGGTGATCGGAGCCATGTTCGCGCACAACGCGATCATCTGGCGCAGAAAAGCAGTTGAGCGCAGGCGCATGCTGAATCCGTTCATGGTGCGCATGACGACAAATCAGCGCTGGCAGCATTTGATTTTGCTGACAAGCTTCATCGTTCTTGTGATCACCGGATTCGCACTGAAGTTTCCAGACACGTGGTTTGCACATGTGTTTGGCATGGGCGAGCGCTGGCGCGGTATTATTCATCGCGTGGCGGGCGTTGTACTGATGAGCGCTGGAGTTTACCACGTGTTTTACCTGGCGGCAGCGCGCGAAGGAAGACGGCTGTTCCGCGACCTGTTGCCAAAGCCGAAGGACGGCTTTGACGCATGCTACACGATGCTGTACTACCTGGGCCTGCGCAGCGAGAAGCCCAAATTTGGCCGCTTTAATTACGCAGAGAAGGCCGAGTATTGGGCGCTGGTCTGGGGCACGGCGCTGATGGGCGTGACGGGCGTAATGCTGTGGGCCAAGGTGTGGGTAGGCAACACGCTTGCACGCTGGTGGGTGGATATTGCGACTGCCGTGCACTTTTACGAAGCGATTCTGGCTACACTGGCAATTCTGGTTTGGCACTTCTACCAGGTGTTTCTCGATCCGGATGTGTATCCAATGAACTGGGCATGGTGGGATGGCAAAATGCCGGTCGAGCAGTACAAGCATGAGCACGCGCTGGATGCGGAGGGGATCGACGAAGCGGAGGGGATTGACGAGGCGGAGAAGAAGTAGAAGACAAGCTATCAGCCTTCAGCTGTCAGCTTCCAGCTGAAAGTCGGAAGGTGCAGACTAACAGCTGAAGGCTGATAGCTGTTCTCTCATACCCGCCAGTTGTCGGCGCGCCAATTCTTGATGCGCTCTTTGATCTGCTTGCGCGTGAGGTTGTGTTCAAGAGCCTGCTTGGCCAGCTCTACCACTTCGTCGTCGCCGGCAAAGCGCAGACCGACGAGCTGGTCTTCACTGAGCCTGTATATCTGGGTGTGCCACTCTGAAGGAGCCAATGCCTGCAGGCGGATGCGTTCTTCAAGCCGGATAACACGATCCTGCACTTTGAGCGGATAGAGGCGCAGCTTGAAGTAAGGAACGAACACCATAACAGACATGAACACCAGCCATCCGGAGTAATAGCTGACGTGGTGCACTGTATACACAATGACGACCACCAGGTTGGCGATGAGGGTGAAGAAAGTGACGATGTGAAAGAGGGGATCGAGGCGGCCGTGGTTCTTCAGGTTTTGCGGTGCTGACTCACTCATTCGTAATCCTTATTCCTTCCAGACCGGGATTTGCTGTATTCAACGTGGGAATTTGAGGCGGGTCGCCTCCAGCGGCGCCGGGGGTCTGCATCTTAGCGCTGGCCGGATTCTCGTTGGGCACGGTACGGTCTGTCAACGTAGAAAGTTCGTCAGGCTTGATCACCTCAGGATTGCGCAGCACCATGTGAAAGCGGCCTCGCGCCAGGTAGTCCACGAAAATGCCGCCGGCGAGGTAAGGATTCAACAGAAAAATGGGGACGGCATAAGCGGTTGTTGTCAGCGATTCGGCGATGCTCTTGTTGGCGTGGCTTAGGCGTCGATAGCCAGGAATCTGCGAAATTTCGTAGACCTGCAGGTGCGCGTCCGGGTGTTTACGCGCATACCGCATGAGCTTATACGTAATCTGTTTGGGCGTGGTCATGCCCGCGTCAGGAAAGATGCTGCGCCGAAAGGTGCGCGGGAAATAGATATTGAGAATCTGTCGCGCAAAATCAGCGCAATTGTTGTAGAAGAGGTTGAAGTGCGATTGATTGGCTCGCGCGTTCAGCATTTCAATGACCGCTTCGTCTTGTTCCGGCGTGGTATCGAACCGGAAGACATAGGTACGGCGCTCGTACGATGTGCCGAGCAATTGCGTCCAGCCGCCGTGCACAAGATTTCCCCTGAGGACATCTTCTCCAAGGTTCTGCTGCAGGTGCGTTTCAAAATATCGTTGGCGCATTAGATTTACCTGCTGGCGATTGACCCGATCGGGAATTTGAACTTCGGTGTCGACCGAGTAGAGGTAAGGAATGAGCGGAACGGCAATCCAGTCGTAGCTGTTGATTCCCTGATAGCGCGCAATCACCGAGCCCAGCTCGCCCGGTTCGCAGCGGCGCAGTTTGGTTGGAGTTTCCGCGCAGATGCGGCCGAAATAGATGGCATTGTGACCGGTGGGATTGATGGTGCCGAAAAATCCGTACGGCTCTTCAAGCAGAAGTGCAGCCTGGCCCTGGCATGGAGTACAAGACATAACTGCCAAAGCTACCAGGACGAAGAAAAATAAACGAGTCTTATACGCAAAAAGCATTGGTACCTCTTGGGGGTTAAAAGGTTCCACGTCTTTTTCTTTTATTATGCTCCAATACTTTCGTAGATCGATGGTGTTCCAGGCGTTGCGTTGGTACTTGACTGCAGACCCGTCTGTTACAGGCACACACGGGCTCCCTTTTCAGAAGCACATAGAAATTAGACCCGGTTTGACGGGATAAGTTGCCCTTTGCAGTGAAGTAATACGTGAAAAAGAAATGTATCTGAAAACGGATTCTGGCTCAGGCCTGTGTGCGTGAATAGCGGATGACTTCCACTGGAGACGCCGCTACGAGTCCCTCTTCAATAGTCTCGTCGAGGAAGGGAATGAGCGCCTCAAGCCGCTCTTCTGTATCGATGATGCTGAGCTGGATAGGCGCGTCCTTCGAAAAGCTCCAGTGACCTGAGCGGCGAATGCGCGAGCCGCTTCCGTAGCCTTCAATGCCGCGGAAGACGATGACCTCGGCGATGTCGAGCTCTTTGCACCTGGCTACGATGGCCTCGTACAGCGGCTTGCCCTGCCAGCGATCGTCTTCGCCGAAATGAATGCGCAACATGCGAGCCGGGAACTGTTCCTTCATGCCGGTCCTCACTCACTGACCTCGGGGCGGTATGCGTACTTGATGATGTCGACGTCAGAGAACACCACCAGCCCCTCCTGCACCATCTGGTCGACGATTGGAAGGATGGCCTGCAGTTTTTCAGCTGTATCGATGGCCGACAGCATGACGGAACCGTGGTGAGAGGAAAGCAGCGGCTTGTCCTTGTGCATGCGTCGGTGCGCGCCGTATCCGAGAATGCCGCGATAAACGGTGACGCCGGCGATGTCGTTGGCCCGCATGGCTTCAACCAACGCTTCATATAGCGGCTTGTTCTGCCAGCGATCTTCTTCGCTCAGGTAAATGCGCATCATCTGCGCCTTGCCTTCGATTTTGAGGTGAGTGGAGTGAACAGGTTTGGCGGCTTTAGATAACTGTGCCGGTTTGACGACTGTGGTTTCCTGAATTTCGATCAGGGCGGTTCCGCTCAACTCTTCGAGTTTGCCTAGTAGCGAATCCGCCTTTTCCTGCGCTTCAATGAATTCGATTTTGATGGGCAGGCGGTCTGAGATTTCGACCGAACTGAGGGAGTGCATGTGGTGATCGGCGCCAAACCCGGCCACGCCGCGCGTGACGGTTGCGCCTGAAACGCCCCGATAAAACAGAAAGTCGAGAATGCTGGAGTAGACGGGGACACCATGATGCGTGGCGCCTTCGCTCAGGTAGATGGTAACTTTGACGGCTTTCCCTGGCTGCAACATGCGTGCTCCGTTATTTTGCAAGTGAGGATTCTAGCGCAGTGGACTGGCGGAGTCGAGCGAGCGAATTACAGAACCTCTGCCAGGCGCGAACCACACCAGACCGCGATCAGACCGAGCACGAGACTGCCGAGCGCGTAGAGCGTGGCCAGAAAGAATGCGCCTGCGCGCAGGCTGGAGAGTGTTTCCCACTCGTAGCTTGAGAAGGTGGAATATGCGCCGATGAAGCCGACGGGGATGAGGTATCTCCATGCAGGGCTCAGGTCGGCTCGCCTTCCGAGATACGTGAGTGAGAAGCCGATTATGATGCATGCGGTGAGATTGACCAGCAGCGTGCCGTATGGAAACCGGATTCCCATGCGGTCTGAAACCGCGGAGCCAACCCAGTAGCGGGCAATGGATCCGAGAGCGCCGCCTGCGGCGATAAGCAAATATTTCTGCAATCCCGTTCCCCTTTCTGTGAACGTACAAGCCGAGCAAGGTCATTACTCGATGTAAAACGGCAAAAGGCCGATTTCACCTTGGCTCAGTTTGTATCGGGGGATCGTGCCGGGACGTGACTCCCCAACAGGATACCCCTGTCAGGAGTCATCAGCTGTTCCGGTCGTTGGAGGGAAAAGCGGTTAAGGGCGAACTCCATCGCCACGAATCTTCACTTCAATTACAACCGCAGCTGCGGGTGGCTGTCAACCACCGCATGCAACCGGCGCCCGTTTTAGGGCCGGCCTACCTGTCGGTGCAGGAGTAGCAGGGATCGATGGAAGCCTGAATCAGCGGCGTATCTGCAAGCCGGGCGCCTTGCACCATCCAACGAACAGCCGGCATGTTTACGTATGTCGGGGTGCGAACATGGACGCGGCTCGGATTGCGCGAGCCTTCCTTCCACGACACCGAGTACATGACTTCGCCGCGCGGCGCTTCAACGCGGCTGGTCGCTGTTCCGGTAATGAACTTAACTTTGTCGTCACCGGTATCGATTTCGCCCGGAGGCAACTTTTCAAGCGCCTGGCGAAGGATGCTGATGCTTTCAATAATTTCGAGGGCGCGGACCAGGAGTCGGGCGCGGACGTCGCCTGCCGGCTCGACCGGGACGTTGAACTCAAGCTCTGGATAGGCGGCGTACGGCGCGGCGCGGCGAATATCCTGGGGCAGGCCTGAGGCGCGCGCTGTTGGCCCGACTACTCCGCAAGAGATGGCCTTTTCTTCGTTAAGGACGCCGATGCCGGCGCAGCGCGATCGTGCCGTGGAACTGGTGGTGAAGATGGGAATGACAGCGTGCATCATCTCGCTTTCAAGCTGATTGATCATGGCGAGAATGGCCTGCGGGTCTTGAATGTCGCGATTGACGCCGCCGATGCGGTTCATGGAATAGTTGACGCGGTTGCCGGAGATTGCGGCCAGCACGTCCATGACTTTTTCGCGAATTTCGAAACAGGTCATGAACATGGTTTTAAAACCCATGAGCTTGGACGCGATGCCAGCCCACAGAACATGCGAGTGCAGGCGCTCAAGCTCAGCCATGATGACACGAATGTATTTGGCGCGCGGGGGAGGGGCTTGCCCGGCAAGCTGCTCCATTGCCTGGCACAGCGTGAGGGTGTGGATGTTGGAGCAGATGCCGCAGACGCGCTCCATGAGCGCAGTGACCTGGATGTAATTACGGGTTTCGGCAAGATGCTCGATGCCGCGGAAATTGAAACCGATATGCAGCTTGGCGTCGCAGACGGTTTCGCCTTCACAGATCAGGTCGAGCTTGTAGGGTTCTTCAAGGGCCGGATGGTAGGGGCCCATAGGGATTTTGTAGCTCATTTTTTGACCTCCTCACGCAAGTTCACGCCTGGTGTGTCGCCGGCGCGCAATAACAACGGCTCGTATTCACGGCCGGTGAATTCGATTGCGTATTCCTCGTGAATTTCGCGCTCTATCCAGTCGGCGGCTTCGCACATGTCGTAGATGCTATCGATGGAATTGCCTTCGAGCTTGAATGGGAATCCGAGCAGTTGCCCTTCGATGTCCCAGTGATATTCCAGGCGAAAACCTTCGGTCCCGGGCAACTGGTAAGTGGTGATGGTGATGAATCGCGCCTTGGCGGCGTTCATCTCGGCACATAATTTGCGAACGGCCAACGGGCCGGGGTCGAGCCACAGGACACCGCCTTTTTCCATCCACGGAACGGAGCTGCCTAATTTGTGCGGAAGGGTTTCGATCAAGCTCATTGCTGGCCTCCTGGAACTGAATTGGGAGCGGACTCTGAAGAAGATTGGGGAACCGATGCTGGCGGGGGCGATCCGGCTGCCGGGGCAGGCGCGTCCGGTTTGGGCGCCGCTGCTTTGGCCGCCGGCGACTTACGCGCCACGGTGTAGCTAACTTTCAGTTCGCCCTGGGTTAAGTAAACGGGCGGGCATTCCGATTCCTGGGTGAGTGCGTGTTCCTGGTGGCCTTCTTTCAAGGCGTGATCAATGCAGCCTTCCACGCAGCGGCCACAAAACGTGCACTGGCCCGGGTCGTAGCTCCACACGAACTCGCCCTTGCCGGCTTTGAATTCGATGGCTTTCGCGGTGCAGCGGAACTTGCAGATAGCGCAGCCGGTGCAGTGTGCGGGATCGAATTGGATGAGGCCGCGATAGCCGCTGTTGACCTTAGGCCGCGCGGGAAAAAGCATCGTCCGATTGCCGCCCCACAGGTTCTTCCAAAGCATGGTGAGGATGTTCATGATCTAAGCCTCATGAAGAGCGCGGACGAAACTGCCAGTACCGCGAAGATAAGCGTGCATTGCCAATAAAAACGGACCGTGGTGTCGATGGCGAGCCTTGCAGTTGCAGAAGCAAGAGCGGAAAGCCCAAGCACGATGAAAAAAGAAAATGCGATGAACACCAGCGCGGCCAACCACCAAAGCGCGATGTGCGGCGCGGCCAGCGTGGCCACCAGGCCTGTGGCTGCAACCCATTCGAGGCCATGCGAGAGTTCCCACATGGCCAGCTCGGGGCCGGCATACTCCACCATGGGGCCGGAGTAGATTTCCTGCTCCGCGTTGGGCAGAGAGAACGGATTGAGATGCAGCTTGGCGGGCAGGCAAACCAGCAATGCCAGAACGCCAAGCCAGCGAAGCGGAGTTGCGGGAAGAGCCGCAAGCGCTTCAAGACGGAAGGTGTGCTGCGATGCGGCGATGGAAACAATGGCCAGCAGGAAGACGATGTTGTAGGCAACGCTCAGCACTGCTTCGCGCGCGGAGCCGATTTCTCCGAAGATGGATCGCGACGAGAAGCCGGCGGCGATGATGCACATGGACGGGAGTTCGAGCAGCGCAAGCAAGAGAATGAGGTCGCCTTCGAAGCCGCCGGAACTGGGCAGCACTGGAAGCAATCCGACTGCGCCGGCCGCAGAAGACACAGCAATGAGCGGCCAAGCTCTCATGAGCAAG
>JADGNO010000296.1 GCA_017883405.1 Occallatibacter sp.
ATCTGGTATCGGTACTCTAGAATGCTGCCAACTTCAACGCTGGGCAGGTTGAATACTTTTCTCCCAATCTCGCGATCGCCCTTTTTTGAAATGAGCAAGTCATCCGGCTTGCCCTCCAACGGAATCACCTGCCCATCAGCATGGATCGTGCGGCCCTTTACATCGGCGACCTTGTAGCCGCCACGTAAATAGGGCACATCGACTGTGGCCATGTCTTTGCCTTTTTCCGTCAGCACCTTGATGCGCGCATAGACGGTTTCGTAATGCAAAGGATCGTTGGACACTTCCTCAATGTTGAGGTAAACGGCATCTGCCCCCGGCGCTTTGGGGTCAGAAGTCATCTTCAGTTCTTCAGGCGTGGGCTGTTTGAACTGCGTCTGGCTAAAGGAACAAGACGAGAGAGACAGCGCAATGGCTGCAAAGGAGAGAACCAGGCTGGAGCGCATCAATATTTCCTTTAAGTTTTAATTGCGACAAGTCTACCCCGGAATTTCGAAAATTCTATAGGAATTCGTTCGCGATCACACGAAAGTGTGACCGGCACGCCAAAACGGGAAAAACGTTCCCCACTCGAGCTATTGGCAGATCTGGACCGCCTTCAGGCCTGGGATTTGCGCTCAACGAGCGATTTGCGCTTAACGAGCGAATCGCATTTGGCCCTCGTACTCTCAAGTAGCGTGCTTACCAGCGCCAGTGGCAGTCCAACGACGTTGAAATAGCAGCCCTCGACGCGAGGAATCCAGCGCGCCGCATATCCCTGAATGCCGTAGGCGCCTGCCTTATCCATCGGCTCGCCTGTGGCCACGTACGCTGCAATCTCCTCATCGGTCATGGTGAGGAAGCGCACGGCTGTGACCTCTGCCGCAACTTCAGCTCCCTCCGCCGTTACCACCGCTACACCTGTGATCACGTGGTGCGAACGGCCAGAAAGCATGCGCAACATTCGGACCGCGTCGGCTGCATCTTCAGGCTTGCCGAGGATATGGTTGTCCAGTGTGACGGTGGTATCTGCGCCCAGCACAACAAGTTCTTCGCCGGCGCGCCGCTGCCCGGTTCCTTTTGCAGTCACTTCGCGAAAGACCTCCTCGGCCTTTTCGCGCGCCAAGCGTGTCACGTAGGCAATCGGATCTTCGCCTTCGCGGGGATCTTCAGGGATGTGCGCAGGCAGCACCTCAAAAGCGAAACCTGCCTGCGTAAGCAACTCGCGCCGCCGCGGAGAAGCTGATGCGAGAACCAGCATATTGTGATTATGGCAGGCGCCCTTACCGGCCACCTGAGACATTTAAACTTGTTGAGGAGCCTGCACGCACGGCCCCAGACAAGGTTCACATGCATTTCAACTTCGATTTTTCGGCGGTCCAGATTCTGTGGACGCTTACCTTTGCTTCAATCCTCGTTCTGCTGGTTGTTTTGCTTGGTCGAGACCGCGCCCGCGTCTATCCCTGGTTTACCGCCAGCATTGTAATTATCGGATTTCGCCTGCTCGCCAGCCGTCTGCTTTTTGGACGCCTTGCACCTATCCCGATGAACGCAATCTTTCTGACGTTGGCGCTCGTGGCTGGATTGGTGAGCCTGCTGGTTCTTGTGGAACTGGCTCGCCGCGCATTTGTTGGCGCATCCCGGAACACATGGATCATCGGCACGCTGGTGCTCCTCGCACTTTGTGGCGTGGTTCTTGCTTTCTGGGGACCGTGGCCTGCATGGAAAACGCTGACGGTAGATTCGGTCCTTGCCGGGCTGCGCCTGGAACAGTTCGTTACGCAAAAGCTCGATCTGCTGGTCGACATGCTCTCGATAGGCCTGGGCTTGCTCATCGTGATCTTCGGCTCGCGCTATGCTGCTGGTTTCCGCAGCCACACGCAGCAAATCGTCATCGGCCTGTCCACTGCCGCTCTGGCGCAGACAGCTGTGCGCGCCATTTGGCAGCTCATCGCCACTCATGCAGCGCCCACAACTCAAGCTGAATACGAGCGCGTTCTTGGCCTGCAGGAAAAACTCTACAACTCCAGCAGCGCAGTCTTTGTGCTGGCCCTGGTCTGGTGGATCATCTGCCTATGGATTAACGAGCCCGGCAGAGATCAGGGGTCGGGGACGAGGGATCAGAAGGCCGGCGAGGAGTCGGCAGCGCCAACCTCAGTCATTGATTCTGCGAATGGTGCTGCGCAAGATCAGAAATGACAGCACGTTAAACGAGAAAACCCTCGCCGATATCAGCGAGGGTTTTTCAGTTCCATGTTCCCTGCTTTCAGATGTGGCAGGAGGCCAGCCCGCGCTTTTCGAGATATCGCTGGTGATATTCCTCGGCGCGCCAGAAGGTCTGGGCCGGCTCAACCTTGGTGACAATGCGCTTCGGCTTGTACTTGCCTTCAGCGGTGAGTTGCTCAATCTTCGCAATCGCCTGGGCCTGTTGTTCCGGCGAGTGATAGAAAATCGCCGATCGATATTGCGTTCCCCAGTCGGGTCCCTGACGGTTCATCGTCGTCGGGTCGTGCAAAGCAAAAAAGGTGTCGAGTAGTTTCTCGTAGCTCAGTTTTTCGTTGTCGAAATCGAGCTCAACTACTTCAGCATGCCCGGTCTGATCCGTACAGACATTTTTATAGGTCGGACGATCCATTGCGCCGCCCTCGTACCCGACGGCCGTTGCCGTTACGCCCGGCGTGGCGGCAAATGCTGCTTCCACACCCCAGAAACATCCTGCTCCAAAGGTCGCCTTTTCCATGCTCATGCCTCTTTTGATGCGCGGCACTGCACCGAGGTAACAGTTTCCTTTTCACACCGTTCTGCCATCGATCCAGGCATATTACTGCGATGCAGCACTACTGCCGACGCAGCATTACTGCCGATGCAGCACTTCAATGAGCCGCCGTGCTTTAGCGCCGATCTCGCTGCCCGTTGCGCCCGGTTTGTAGAAAGCTGAGCCAATGCCATAGCCATCGGCGCCGGCATTACGCCAGGCAGGCAAAGTCTCCGCGTCCACCCCACCCACCGGCACCAGCAGTGTATCTTTCGGCAAAATGGCGCGCAGCGAAGTCATCATGCGCACTCCCAGCACATCCGCTGGAAAAAGCTTCAACGCATCGGCGCCGGCGTGCACCATGTTGACGGCCTCGGTGGCTGTTCCGACTCCGGGGATAGAAATCATCTTGTGAAGTTTCGCCTGGTGTACGATCTCGACATCCGCGCACGGGCTCACCACCAGCTTTGCCCCGGCGTCTCTCACCTGTTCCACTTCCGCGGCCCGCGTTACCGTGCCCGCTCCAATCAGCATCTTGCTTCCGTATAACTCATGCGCGCGGCGAATGCTTTTTGCCGGCTCAGGGGAATTCAGCGGGATCTCGGCAATCGCCACACCGGCCTCCAGAAGGCCGCCGAATACGTCTTCAATCTCATGTGGTTTAATGCCTCGCAATATCGCAATCAACGGACATCTGATCAACCATTCGCGAATTACCATGACAGGCTCCTGGCAATCCGTAGCAGCCCCCGCAGCGCGGCGCCTTCCGGCTCAATTGTAGAAACGATGCCGAACTCACGCATTGCCTTCTGGTAAAGAGTGCAAAGTGCAACATCGCCGATCAAGTGCACATCATCGTCTCTGCTCGCCATGTTGCGTACTTCGTTCCCAATCAGGAGCCCTGAGAGATACGACGACGCGGACATTTCGCTCATCCGGCCCGTCAGCACCAGCGTCCTCACTCCGAACAACTGATGACCAAGCTCTCCGTCCTGCCCGGAACGCGCAACACCCAGCAGAAAAGCCTCTTCATCGCTTGGCTCATGCTGCGTGCACTGGCGGAGTATTGTGCTCTCCCGGATGGCCCTGAAAAGATCCCCGGTCATCGAAGTCGCAAACGATCCAATCCGGCCGTCTTCCATGCGAACCCATTTTGTGTGCGTTCCGGGGAGGCAAAAATGCACGTTATGTCCAACTTCGGCCGAGCAACCGAGAATTTCAGTCTCTTCCCCGCGCATCACGTCAGGCACGCCGGTCGAGTCAAATCCGATAAGTCCCGGCACAATGCGAGCATCCATTCCTTCCGCGCCGAGCTTGATCACGCCCTTCAATATCTGGTCAAAACCGGCCGGGACCTGCAGGTATGGCGCTTCTTTCCACCCGCGCCGGGCGCCCACCATGCCGCACATCAGGATCCTGTTGTCGCGACTGTCCATCCATTCCAGGACTTCCGCCATCAGTGCATCCTGAAACCCACCGGCGGTAACAGAAACCGCGCCGCGGCCTGATGATTTCTCCGCTTCCACGTTCCCCTGCGGACCCAGCTTGTATGCGCGAAAGTTCGAAGTTCCCCAATTAACCGCAATCATTCCTTGCTCCTATTCCGGAATTCGTTCGATCTTCCCAACCAGAAACACAAAAGAACAGATCCCCATTACGCCCATCGACGAAATAAAAAATAGCGGGCGAGAAAAGCTGTTCCCTTTCACCAGGAGCCCAATAGCCATGGGCACAATAAACGCCGCACAGTTTGAAATGAAATTGAACATACCGCCCGTTAGCCCGATGAGCCGTTCTGGCGCAACAGTTGAAACCAGCGACCATGCAATACATGCGGAGCCAGTGCCAAAAAACGAGAGCGTCATGCACGCGATAACTAAACGCGGGTCGTCGCACCAGTTTGCCACAAATATGGTGCTCGCCAGCACCAGGCCGGTTACAACCGGAATTTTTCTTGCCAGCGTAACTCCGAGCCCGCGGCGCAGCAGCCAATCTGAAAGCACTCCGCTGGAGATGACGCCAACGAACGCCGCCAGAAATGGCAGCGATGCCATGGCGCCGGCTTTGGCAAGTTCAATATGCTTGTAGTGCACCAGGTAAGTGGGAAACCAAGTGAGGAAGAACCATTGCACAGAGATTACGCCGAACTGGCCTAGGTAGAGTCCCCACAGCTTGCGCTTGCTCA
Organism: Occallatibacter sp.; assembly: GCA_017883405.1. Classification (GTDB taxonomy): domain Bacteria; phylum Acidobacteriota; class Terriglobia; order Terriglobales; family Acidobacteriaceae; genus Telmatobacter. Next base: position 4,920 of record JADGNO010000296.1, read on the forward strand.
GCACAAAGCCCAGGTCCTTCCACACTGTCCCTGTATTCGATCGCGATTCGTCGAGCTTCTTGCTCAACGCTGGAATTCCGCCGCCTTCTTCAATCAGCCGCAGTTCCGCCTGGTTAATTCCGCGCGCATGATTCGGATCGCGGTAGAGAAACCACCATGCGATTGCCCATACCAGGCCGACTGCGCCGGTACCAAGAAAAATAAATCGCCAACCGTAGCGTGCTTCAAGCCACGCCAGAAGCGGCGTAAGAAACGCCAGCCCGACAAATTGCCCTGAGGTATATAAGCCGATTGCGCTGGCCCGTTCGCGCTCAGGAAACCATGTGGTTACCACACGATTGTTGATCGGGTAAGCCGGCGCTTCCATCGCTCCCACAGCCAGCCGGAGCCCAATGAGCGCCAGAAACGTGCCGACAAATCCCATGAAGAACGTTGCCAGCGACCACAGCGCGAGTGCGACTGCAAACAAAACTCGCGGATTGACACGATCGACAAAGCGGCTGGCCGGAACCTGGAACAGCGCGTAGGTCCATCCAAATGCACCCAGAATCGTGCCCAGCATCACCGGTGTCAGGTGGAGATCTTCCGTCAGGCGGGGAGCAACGATCGAGAGATTGCTGCGGTCCAGATAGTTGATCACCACGCAGACGAACAGCATCCAAATGACCCTGAAACGACGCCGCGTGGGTTTCTCTCCGCTGCCGATCGATTCGAATTGTGTAAGGCCGCTGGACTGCGTTTCGCTCAACACCGAGCCACTCTCCGCTGATTAGAGTCTGCCATTAACTCCCACTCGCAACGCCGCCCGCGGGAAAGTTAATGACCGGCACTATTCCTTCTTCTCGTTGCGGGGCCTTACCTTGAACCAGATTGGTGTGCCTTTAAATCCGAATGCTTCGCGAATCTGGTTCTCAAGAAAGCGCTCGAATGCAAAATGCAATTTAACATCGCGATCGGTGAACAACACAAACGTGGGCGGAGCCACTGCGGCCTGCGTCATGTAAAAGATTCTTACCCGCTTGGCAATGGGCACTGGCGCGCGCTGAAAATCAATCTTGTCGAGGAACCGATTCATCTGTCCCGTTGTCACGCGTTTGCGCCGCTCAGCCGCCACGGCCAATACTTCATGCAGCACGCGAGACATGATCTTGCCGCCTTGCTGCGTGGCCTCCAGCGCTGAAACAAAAATCACCGATGCGTAGCTCAAATACTTCAGCGCGGAGCGTATTTGCCGCTCAAAAACCTCTCGATCCGCAGGCGGTTTTCCATCCGTGCGCCCTGTGGTCACCGCGTCCCATTTGTTCACGACAATAATGACACTTCGGCCGCTTTCATGCGCATATCCGCCGATGGTCGCATCCGCTGCGGTCACGCCCTCGGTGGCATCGATCACCAGCAGCGCAACGTCCGCAGCTTCAAGGTGCCGTCGCGCCATAATCACGCTCAGCTTCTCAGCCATCAGATGCGTCTTGCCTTTGCGCCGGATACCGGCCGTATCCACAAACCGCAGAGTGTGCCCTTCGAACTCCACCACTTCGTCCACCGCATCGCGCGTTGTTCCCGCGACCGGCGAGACAATTGCGCGTGTGGTGCCGGTAAGGGCATTCAGCATGGTCGACTTGCCCACGTTGGGCCGACCAATAATCGCTACCGAGGTCTCGTGCTGCTCGAATGTCCCATGAGTCCGATGGCGAGATTCTTCGTCCTCCGCGCCGGGTTGCAGCGGACCGCCCTCGTCAATTTCGTCTTCGATGGCCGCTTCGTCCTCCGCAACTTCAGCGGGCGGCGGAATCGCGGCAGAGATTGCGTCCAGCAGATCGCCAATGCCGAGCCCGTGCTCTGAACTGATGGGGAACAAATCGCGCAATCCCAGGCGGCGTAGATTCTCAGCCTCGCCGGACAATGCGTCGCCTTCAACCTTGTTCACCGCCAAAAACACCGGCTTGCCACCGCGAATCAGCAGCTTGACCAGGTCGTAGTCAGGACTCGCCAGCTCCGTGCGCACGTCCACGACAAGAATTAATGCGTCGGCATCTTCCAACGCCACTTTTGCCTGGTTATAAATCTCGGTCGGAATTAGTTCCGGGTCGTCGGGCACAATGCCGCCCGTATCTACCAGCCGAAAACGGCGTCCGCCCCACTCATATTCGCCGTAGATGCGGTCGCGCGTAATGCCAGGCTCATCGCCCACAATGGAGCGACGGCTGTGCGTTAGACGATTAAACAGCGTTGATTTGCCCACGTTGGGCCGGCCCACAATGGCCACCAGGGGCAGCCCTTCCGAGCCTGGCCTGCTCGGTACAACCGATTTACGATACGTTGGCAAACTTCGTCTCCACAATGGCTTGCCAACCCCGCGCAAGCCTCGCCCCCAAAAATCAGGCTCTATTCCATTCTAAGTTGAGCGCCTGCCAATCCTTGTCGTCCAAGAGCCCAGGCGCGCTGATTTGCCTCTCATGTACACTACGAAACATTCAATTCGAGGAGGCTTCCAATGCCCAAATTCGTCATTGAACGCGAAATTCCCGGTGCCGGATCGCTCACGCCCGCGCAACTTCAGGCAATCTCGCAGAAATCCTGCGGTGTCCTCAGCAATATGGGGCCTTCCATCCAGTGGGTACACAGCTACGTTACCGGCGACAAAATTTACTGCATCTATATTGCGCCAAACGAGGAGATGGTTCGCGAACATGCCGCCCAAGGTGGATTTCCAGCCAACCGCGTCTCGCAGGTCACCACCATCATCGACCCCACCACCGCCGACGCCTGATTCGCCTAATATCACTCGGGTCGCGGCGTGAGATGTTGCCCACGTTGGCATTTCGAGCGAGCCTGGCCGCCACTTTACGTTTCTGTGCTCAGGCGAAGATTCTTCAAAGGGAAGGATAGCCGACCTCCATGTAAGTCCGTGTCAAGGGAAAAGCACACGATTTCTGGGCGCGCTTGTGAGAGCGCGCTACGCGATGTGATCAGAACGAATCCATACGCAGTAGTTGCCTCTCGGCTGATGGTCCC
>JADGNO010000297.1 GCA_017883405.1 Occallatibacter sp.
AATGGCTTGTTCTCTGTGGGATTCCCTACAGCGGTCAGGGGCTTTCGCCTCACCTGTACCTATGAACCAGCATCACAACGTGCTTCCCACTTCCCTCTTGGGGCAGGCCGTCAGGCCACCGGGAGGCTTTACTGCTCATCTGCAACTTTTTAAGAGTATCACGAGATACTCTCTGCTGCAAGCGCTTGGCAGATCAAATGTTTCCGCCTTGCTGCAACTTCTCGAGAATAGCAATGAACCGGCTCCTAAGCAAGCTCTGAGCCTGTGGAAAGAGCCCTGAAACTGTGGGAAAACGACTCTCTCACCACAATTATCCTCTTCCCGTTCATTTCTTCCTCTAGTTATGCTCTACCGTTGCGAAAGCAGACGCAGAATTGGTCATGGTGTCCGTTCAGGAGCAGATGCAATGCAGGAAAATTCCTATGCTTTCGGCATTCTGGTGGACGCTTCGAAGCTCCTGAGCACTTCGTCCAGTGCATGTCAGAAACTCACTCGCCTAATGCCGCGTCAGAATGCCCAGGTCTGTTAGACCATTTATAAAAAGCTGCATGGCCAGGGCGACAAGCAGCAGGCCCATGATGCGGACGAGGATGCGAATCCCAGTTTCGCCCATCACGACGCGAATGCGACCCGCAGCCGCAAGAACCCAGTAGCTGACAAGCGAAGTGATCAGGATTGAGCCCAGAATTGCGGCCATCTCCCAGTGCCAGAGCGATGGCGCTTGCCCCACAAGCACCATCACCGACGAGATCGCGCCGGGGCCGGCGAGCATGGGGACTCCAAGAGGCACGATGCCGGCATCTTCCTTGGCCGCAGCTTCTTCTGCTTCGCCGAGAGTTTCCTGAGTCGGCGAACGGCGCGCCTCCAGCATGTCCAACCCGATCAGCAACAGAATCAACCCTCCAGCCACTTCGAATGCGGGAAGCGTGATTCCAAATAGGCGGAAGATCAGCTGGCCCGCCACAGCGAAACTGGTGAGCACGATGAACGCAGTCAGCGCGCCTTTGCGTGCCATGCGTTTGCGGCGTGCCGGATCAGCACTCTGTGTGATGGCGAGGAACGAAGGAATGCAGGCGAACGGATCGACCAAAAAGAAGATGGAGCTGAATGCAAGCAATGAGAAACGCACGATCGGCGCGGTGCTGATCTGTGAGAGCGCTTCAGTGGCTGGATTGGTGAACGTCATCTGCTGCTAGTTGTTGGGCACTCTTGAGTATAGGACTTCGCGAACAGATCGAGATGTCCAGGGCGATGACCACAGATTTTCTGCTATTTTCCGACAGAATTGATTTAGGCCGGATACATCAGAGAAGAATCAGCCTTATTTTCATGTTTGGAGCCAGTTACCAGTGAAGCGACGTGAAGCTCCAAAGTCGTGCGACTTAAATGGGATTGATGCGAACAAAATATCCAAATACGCTTGATTAACTCCAGAACTTTGCCGATGAACTCGAACTATTCCTTCTTCTTGCGAAGGAATCCAGGGGTCTGGCTGGAATCGACATGAACGAAGCCGAACCACGGACACTTCGAGCTCGTGCAGTGCGCCTGGCAATTGCTCTAGCGGTAATGCCATTATTCGGCGGTTGGATAGCTTCCGCTCAGGATCCTGATATTCAGGACCTTACCAACCTGAGCGTTGAAGATCTTGCGCAAGTTCGCTTGTCGACGGCATCGCGCCATCTGACCGACCCACGCAAGGCCCCGGCACCGGTCACAACGATCGGCGCGGATGAGATCAGAAAGCATGGCTGGCTTACGCTGGCCGAACTGCTGAGGAGCGTGCCGGGGTTCTATACCGCTTCTGACCGAACCTATACCTATCTTGGTGTCCGTGGTTTTTTGCAGAGCGGCGACTACAACGCACGCATTTTGCTGCTGATCGATGGACATCGCTTAAATGACAACATCTATGACAGCGCACTGATTGGGACCGAGTTTCCGCTGGACATTAGCCAGATCGATCATGTGGAGATCATGCGCGGGCCCGGTTCATCGCTATTCGGAACGGATGCAGAGCTTGCGGTCGTGAACGTATTCTCAAAGCGGCCTGACACGAAAAATACTGTTCAGCTTGCTTCAGAGGCTCGATCTGAGACCGGGCGAGTCTTCGAGGCCGGCTTGTCGTTCCGCTTTGGCGATCTGGATGGGCTTGCGAGCGGCAGTATCTTCCGCTCGAACGGTGCGACCAAGCTTTACTTCCCCGAATTCGACTCGCCCGTCTCTAACAACGGCATTGCACAGAACATAGACGGGGATCGCTACGACCACGCTTTCGGCATGTTTCGCCGAGGGCAATTGAGAGTGGAGGGACTTTTTGGAATCCGGCACAAAATTGTTCCGACTGCCTCCTATGGAACCATTTTCAACGATCCGGCAAACTTCGACGTGGATCGGCGCGGCTACGTTGATGCCAAGTACTCACACCAGTTTGCAAAGGACACCGATTTCGACCTGCGGTTCTACTACGATGCCTATCGTTATATGGGCAGTTTCCCGTACCAAACTGAGAATGGCGGGCGCACGGTTCAAATTAATGACGCGGCTTCAGATGGCATCGGCTTCGAATCGGTGCTGAGTAAGCGACTGGGCCGCAACCGCGTCGTTGCGGGAGCGAGCGGTGAATACAATCTTCGGCTGCAACAACGGAACTATTACGTCGGTCAGCAGCCCTTTCTCGATGACCACCGCACCATGAACACCCTGGCGGGCTTTGGCGAAACAGAACTGAATCCATATCGCTGGCTGAGCCTGAACCTCGGAGGCCGCGTTGACTGGTACAGCATCTATGGAACTGCGTTGAGCCCGCGCGTGGCTCTGATGGTTCTGCCCACAGCGCATACTTCAGTCAAATACATATTCGGTCACGCATTTCGCGCACCAGATCCCTACGATGAGTTTTATGTCGACCAGCTTGATATAACCGCAACCAATACGCAACTCAAGCCTGAATCCGTGAACTCACACACGATTCTCGTGGAACACACGGTCAACTCGTCGCTACGTTTTACCGCCAGCGCATTCCAGAACGATCTTAACCGGATTATCGAGGAACAGCAGGACGTCGTAACAGGACAAACACACTTCGCGAATTTGAAGGGAGATCAAGGTCGCGGTTTGGAATTTGAGCTGAATGCAAAGAGCCGCTCTGGCTGGTCGGCAAGGCCAAGCTATGTTTTCACTCGCGCCATCTCACAAGATACCAGGCAGAGCACGCTGAATTCGCCCGCGCAAATTGCGAAGTTGAACGGAATCGCGCCGCTAGGGCAGTACAGTTCCCTCGGGTTGGAACTCCTCTATGCAGGCTCACAAAACAACTTTGCAAATCAGAGAATCAGCTCGTCGTTTTTGACGAACGCCACAGTATCGACGCCGATCCTGCGGCGCGGATGGGAGTTTTCCGCCAGCTGTTACAACCTGTTTGATCGCCGCTGGGCCACTCCTACGGGGCCGGAAGTTTCGCAACCGGCTACCGTTCAGGACGGGCGCGGTTTTCGTTTTCGGATTTCGTACAGACGGAGTGTTGAAAAGCAATGGCGTTAAGCACTCCATGCATCGGGAACGGACTCATGAAACTCCCGTTGGTTCTGTTGTGTCTTTGCATGATGCTCGCCAGTTCAAGAGTCGCGCGCGCCCAGGAAGATCAGCAAGCGGTGAGAGCCGCTTATATCTTCAACCTCAGCAGGTATGTTTCGTGGCCGCGCCCTTTGAAAGATCTGAAGATCTGCTCTGAAGCGGATGAACGCACCGGAAGATTATTGAAAGAAATTTTAGAAGGAAAAAATTCTGACGGACGAATGGTTCACATTGTGCTCGCGCCGTCGGGTGCAGAGCAGCGGGAGTGCGCGATTCTTTACCTCGGTAAGGCTTCGGCGGTGCGTGTAGCAGCAGTCCTGCAGGATCTGGGCACGTCGCCGGTTCTCACTGTGAGCGAGGATCCGCAATTTGTCCGCCATGGTGGAATGGTGGCGCTGGTGCGCGCGGAAGATCAAATTCAACTTCATGTGAATGTTGGGGCTCTTCATTTGGCAGGTATTCAGATGAGTTCCAGATTACTGAGCATTGCTGTCGTCGATCATGCAGGAGGGCGGAACTAGATGAACTTGTTGCGCACCAAGAGTCTGGCTGCCAACATCACGCTTGTCGTACTGCTCGCCAGCAGTGTGTCACTGGGAGTCTTCGCAGCGGCAATGCTTCTGTTCGACAGAAGTTCCGCGATCGCCGAGTCGGACGCACGTCTCGCCACGCTCGCCGATATCGTCGGCCAGAACTCCATGGCAGCCCTTGATTTTGACGACCGCGATGCGGCGGGGAAGATTCTACAGGCGTTGCGCAAAGAGCCTCCAATTGTTTCCGCGTGCTTGTACAGCAACATTTCCGGACATCTTTTCTCCGCGTACTACCGGGAGCCTTCGGCTACGTCTTGCCCGCAGACCGAACCTCTGAACTCTAGGTCACCTCGCAATCTTCGCAGCGTAAGCCGGCCGATCCTGCGCAGTTCTGAAACGGTTGGCAGCATTTATCTGCTCGCGGATATGCGTTCGCTGCAGTCGCGCCGCAACAAATTGATCCTTCTTTTGCTGGTGATGGCCCTGCTGTCACTGTGCGCCGGCGGGGTTACCGGCTTGATCATGCAGAAGCGTGTCTCAAAGCCAATTTCACTTCTGGCGCGGGGCATGCATCACGTTACGTCTGAAGCAACCTTCGATGCGCGGGCTGAGTTGAAGGGCAGTACAGAAATCGTTGAACTTGCACGAGAGTTCAACTCAATGGTGACAGAACTGGCGCGCCGCGATCGGCTTGCAAAACAGGCCAAGCTTCTTCTGCATCAACAGGCATGCACCGATGCGCTGACGGGATTGCCTAATCGCAGGCTGTTTACCGATTGCCTGGCGCGAGCCACAGCATTTGCGCAACGAGAGAAGAACATATTCGGCCTCCTCTATATCGATCTGGATGGTTTCAAGCTGGTGAATGACAGCCTGGGCCACAGCATTGGCGACACGCTCCTGTGCGAAGTCGCGTCACGCTTCAAACAACACGTGCGCCGAGCCGACGTGCTGTCCCGCGTAGGAGGCGATGAATTCACGGTCATTCTGACTTCCGTACATGAGCCAGCCGACGCCGGGCGGGTTGCGGAGTTGTTGCTGGAATGCCTTGCCAAACCGTTTCAGGTCGGAGGTCACGACATTACAGTTGGCGCCAGCATTGGCATCAGTACGCTTGAAATCGATTCAGCTGCTGATGTTGACCTGCTCCAACAAGCCGACAGCGCCATGTATGCAGCCAAGCGGAGTGGGCGGAATCGCGCCGTCTTTTTTACGCAAGACCTGGGATTGATGGCGCGTGAGCGGCTTATGGTCGAGAACGAACTCCGGGGAGCAATTGAGAGGGGCGAGATTTACGTTCATTACCAGCCGGAATTCAACGTGTTGACCGGAGACATTGTGAGGTTTGAAGCGTTGGCGCGCTGGCGTCACCCCACCCTGGGACAGATTGCGCCGGACCGTTTCATCCCTGTTGCGGAGGAGACGGGGCTCATCTTCCCAATTGGCAGCTTCGTATTGGAGCGGGCATGTACAGAAGCAATCAAGTGGCAGCGCCCTGGGCGCAGGCCCATCCAGGTGGCCGTAAACATGTCGGCAATCCAGTTCAACTCAGACCGGATACTCGAAGAAATCGCGACTATTTTGGATCGCACCGGAATGAGTCCGCAACTGTTGCAGATCGAACTGACCGAATCAGTGATGGTAGGGTCGATTCAGCGCTCATCGGAGATGATGCATAAAATGCGCGAATTGGGATTGAGCATCGCGATCGACGATTTTGGAACCGGCTACTCGTGTCTTGGCTATCTGCCCAACCTTCCAATCGACGTCATAAAGATCGATCAATCGTTCACCAACAAACTGTGTGAAGGATCAGACACGGTGAAGATGGTTCGATCCATGATCGATCTCGCCCACAGCATGGAGATGCGCGTAATCGTTGAAGGCGTGGAAGAACAAGCCCAGCTAAACCTGATTCGCGACATGGGCGCTGACGAAGTGCAGGGATTTCTTCTTGGACCTCCCGGCGCGGAACCGAGCACCCGCTCAGACCTCGAACCCGGCGACCTCGCCAACAATTATGGGTACGAGGCCTATGCCTCCCATAAATTCCTGCTCGCAGAGCAATCCTGACACCCTCCGCGGAAAGCCACCTTAGTCTTGCTGGCTATGCCTGATACTGTTCGTCTGAGACCTTCTCCAGCCATTCGACTGCTTTGCCGTCGAGCTTTTCCTGCATGGCGATGTGCGTCATGGCGGTGGTGGGTGCGGCACCGTGCCAATGCTTTTCACCGGGCGCAATCCAAACAACATCCCCTGAGCGAATTTCCTGAATGGGCCCTCCCCAAAGTTGGACTCGGCCGCTACCGGCGGTCACAACGAGCGTCTGCCCAAGCGGATGCGTATGCCAGGCAGTACGCGCCCCCGGCTCAAACGTCACGCTGGCTGCAAGAATGCGCGCCGGGGCGGGCGCGTTAATTAGATCGTCGCGGCGTACCGCGCCGGTGAAGTACTCTGGCTCTCCCTTGCCGGAAGGCACGGAACCTGCTCGCTTGATCTCCATCTGTGCTACTCCTTTGTTGTTGCGGACTAAATACGAACATCATTATCGAGCAAAGCGCCGCACCCCGGATACGGCGCCGTGCTGCAATGATCATTCGGCTTTCAGTGAAGCCATGTCGATGGAGAAGCGGTATTTCACGTCGGACTTGACGAGCCGCTCGTACGCTTCATTCACTTTCTGAATCGGAATCACCTCGACATCGGAAGCAATGTTGTGCTGGCCGCAGAAGTCGAGCATCTCCTGCGTTTCTGCGAGGCCGCCAATGAGCGAGCCGGAGAAACTGCGCCGCTTGAAGATGAGGGCCATGATGGCGACAGGAAGAGGCTCGTCAGGCGCTCCCACCATGGTAAGGTTGCCATCGCGAGACAACAGGTTGAAATAGGCGTTGAGGTCGTGGGGAGCGGCGACAGCATCGAGGATGAAGTCAAAGCTGCCGGCGTGCTTGTTCATCTCGTTTGCATCGCGCGAGAGCACAACCTCATCGGCTCCAAGACGAAGCGCGTCGTCCTTCTTGGATGCGGACGTGGTAAATACAACGGTGTGTGCACCAAGTGCGTGCGCGAATTTGACCCCCATGTGGCCCAGTCCGCCGAGGCCCACAATGCCAACCTTCTTGCCCTTGGTCACACCCCAGTGGCGCATGGGCGAATACGTTGTGATGCCGGCGCAAAGGAGCGGCGCGGCTGCGGCTAGCGATAGATTGGAAGGGATGTGCAGCACGAAGCGTTCATCAACCACAATGCTGTCGGAATAGCCGCCGTAAGTCATGCCGCCCAGGTGCTTGTCAGGAAAGTTGTACGTGAGCACCATGTTGTTGCAGAACTGCTCCAGGCCTGCCTGGCACTCGGGGCATGTTCTGTCTGAATCAACAAGACAGCCAACACCGGCAAGATCGCCGGGCTTGAATTTGGTGACAGCGGAGCCGACCTTGGTGACGCGGCCAACGATTTCGTGCCCTGGGACGCATGGATAGGCGGTGGGCATCGCGCTCCACTCGTTGCGAACCTGGTGCAAGTCGGAGTGGCATATTCCGCAGAAAAGGATTTCGATTTGAACGTCGCTTTCAGTGGGATCGCGCCGCGCGATCGTGGTGGAGGCGAGCGGCGATGTTGCGCTGGAGGCTGAATAGGCTTTGGCGTTGTACATGGGGTCACCTTATGGGTTGGTGGATCGCAGGATCTGCGTGCAGGTTGATTGAACCTTAATACGTGCGTGCCGCGGAAGCGCCGAGGAAGATGCAGCGGCTTACAATTGAAATCCTCTCATGGATGTATTGCTAAAGCGTGACGATTCAAAAAAAGCCGTCTAAACATAGAAATCTCGCGGATCAGGGAACTTCGTCAAGCGACTGAATCGTGGAATGACCGCTGCCGGAAACAAGCGCATTGCCCGGACGACAGATCAGGCGCGTATCCATGCCCGCGGCTCGTGCCGCGTCCAATTCGCGTGCTGCATCAGAAAAGAAGCAGACGCTGTGCGGGGCAACCTGCATCGACGCAGCGATTGCGGCATAGCTGGCAAATTGGTTCTTGGAGCCGACTCGCAAATCGAAGTAGGCAGCGATCAACGACGTGAGATCTCCGTAAATGGTGTGACTGAAAAACACTTGCTGTGCTGAAGCAGATCCGGACGAATAGATGGCGATACGTGCGTGGGACGTCCAACGGGCGAATGCATGGGGAACGTCATTAAAGAGCGTGCCCTTAAGTTTGCCTGATTCAAAACCGGCTTTCCAGACCTTACCTTGTAAACTCTTGAGCGCTATCGAATCGCTGTCACGATCCATAAGGCAATTGAGGTAAGCAAGAATATTGGGTATTGCGTCGGACGGGTTTGCGTCAGAGCGTTGGCCCGCGGAAACTCGATGTGGCGCGATGTGGGGAGCCTTTTGGTCAGAGTCAGCGTGGTTCTCCGCCTGCAAAAGCGCGAGATCGTGAAACACGCTGTCGGAATCCAGATCGCCCGGGACTAGATCGCCGCCCTTTTTCTCGAGCGCAGCAATGCTCTGGCACAGAAACCCTTCAAAGTGCGTGCGCGCATAGGGAATGAGCTGTTCGCTCGTAAGCGAACATGGCGCGACGGTCCCTTCCACGTCGAGAAGGTAGAGGCTGGGTTGGCTCATGCTTCAGACTTTACACCCATGCGATTGATATCTCGACGACGGTTCCGATGTCGAGGATAAGGGCAGTGCAATGACACGGAGCGGTGCCGCGGCTGCGAATCTACTTTCGAGCGAATGAGCGGCCTATCGAGGTGACGAATTGAATGCCGAGTCTATGATCCGTCGAGTCCGTGCCGGGTATGTAATGCTGCTCCTCGTAGGAGAACTTGAGAAGCTGATAGCGATCAGGCCGATATGCTGCAAGTGCTTCCACGCTGTGCGTCTTGCCGGTAACGCTGTTGGATGAATAGCCGTAGCGAGTGGCTACGAACCAATGCGGCGAAATAACCTGCCGAACTTCGCCATAAGCAACGGAATCGCGAAAGTTCGGAAACAGCGTATACGGCATAACGAACTTCTGCAGTTCCAGGTAAACAGTGGTGTGACCGTGCGTCACATTGCCATCGATACCTAATCCGTGAGCAGGGAGCTTGCTGGGATTTGCTTCGCCAGGATAGTAATAGGCGTAGTGCCGATCAAGGTAGGGCCCGCGGTAACCGGAAACTCCAATGCGAACACCCTGCCGAATGGTGTAGCCCCCACCCCCTGCCCAATTGCCGTACTGATCATGCGCAAAAATGCTGCGCGGATTTGCGGGGGATGAGTTGGCAAACTGGACGCGGCCGTCGAACTTACCGCGCGATGCGTCGACCTGTGCGCCTGCAACGCCGAGGAACGAGACCGGCGCATAGTAGTAGCCATAGCCGGGTGGAATGTCGATGAGTGAATTGTCGCCATCGTCGTAACGAAGCAGAAATGAGCCGAAGGCCGACTGCAGTTGACCTGCGCGAATGAGTAATGATCCACGGTCAGACACGCGTGAGTAATTGAGAGCGGCACTGAGAACATTCCCCTTTGCTCCGTATCCAGTGCTTGAAAGGCTCTGGTAGAAGTATGGCCGGGTTGTGAATTGCACGGCGCCGGTGATGAACCAACTGTCGCTGAATTTTATCGTCGGGTAGAGAATGGAGCGCGAGCCCGCGACGACAGGGGAGCCGGAGCGTGGAGACTCGGTAAGTTCATTTGAAACGACTGATTGCGCAGTGAAGGTTGCGCGCAGATCGACGCCGGTCGAGGCTTCCTGAGCAACGGCGGTTCCATAAATGGCGAGCGGGAGAACCAAGGCGTATTTGAGAAGGTCCATCAAGCCACTGCCTCTTCAACTGATCGGGCGTTTAATCTTTCCGCCTCTAGAACCTCGCGTGGAAGCCCGACAAAAACTGCCACGATTTCGCGATCGAATTGAATACCTGCGAATTCAACAAGAATTGAAATTGCCTTCTCATGAGTCATGCCACTTCGGTAAGAGCGGTCTGTTGTCATTGCATCGTAGGCGTCGGCCACGTGAATAATGCGGGCTTCCAAGGGAGTTTGTTCACCTTTTTGCCCATGCGGATAGCCGGTTCCGTCCCAGTTTTCGTGATGCAGTTCGACCGCACTGAGAAAGGGAGTGAAACCTTCCACGCCCTCAAGAATTCTCCGGCCGATGACCGGATGTTCGCGGACAATTGCCACTTCCTCGTCTGTCAGGCGGCCTGGCTTTTGCAATACGTTGTCGGCGATACCGATCTTGCCTATATCGTGCAGAAGAGCGCCGATGCGGATACGTTCGATCTCAGGCAGCGGAAGTTGCATTGCGGCAGCGACGGCACACGAAAAGTTACTTACCCGGTGACTGTGTCCAGCGGTATATCGATCGCGTGCATCGAGTGCATTGGCGAGCGAACCCACAAATTGCAGGTAAGCCGATTCGAGATTCTCTCCGGCCACCCGGACTGAGATGGCGGCCCGATTGTAGATTTGCGCGAGTTCCTGAATTTCGACGATGGAAGAAGACTGGCCCTCAAGTTCAGTGAGCCTACCGGTGCGCACCGCATTGTGAAGGTGGTCGACAACGGCAGCGATCGGCTTGACGATTGAGCGCGACGAGCCAACGCTGCAAAGAAGTGCGACAAATACGCAGGTCAGCGCAAGGTAGAAGAAGAGCGCGTGAAGCCGCTTCTGGATAGGTGCCGTAGCCTCGTCGACGTTTTGTAGACTCAGGAGCAAGTACCCGTCTGCGTACGATTCCATTGGAAGAGAAATCCAATTAATGCCTCGGATGCGCAACTCGCATTCAGCGTGGGCAGGGCACCCGGAAAGTGCCTGTGCAAGCTCGGAAGCTGAAACATTTGGCAGATTGGAGTCGACAACTCTGCCGTTCTGCACGAGCGCGACCATGTTGGTCAGGTCAGAGAGACCAAACACTTCTCCAACGGACAACTGACCGATATTAAAGTCGTCGACATCTACCGGAACTGAGGCGAACTGGAAAGTGCGCCCATCGAGAAAGAGAAAGCCCGCACTCGCACGTTTGATCTGCGCCATATTGAGCGGAGCCAACTGACCGTGACTCGACCCGGATGAAGATTGACGCGCCACACCAACCAGTGGAGTGCCGTCTGCCCGGGAGACAAGCATGAAGTCGAATCCCATGTGCTCGCCGAGTTCACGTAGCTGATCTTCAACTGTGCGTCGCGCGGCGCCGCTTTGAGGATTGTCGAGCAGAAGTTGAATGCCCGCCTTGAGTGCGGTGTTCTCACCGGCGACCTTGAGAAAACGGCTGTTCTGCAGATCACCCTTGGCGTGAATGCTGGCAATGGCCACCTGGCTCTCGCGCAAAGATGCTTGCAGTCCTTGGCGGACCGTGGACTGCACGAATCGCTGAATCGCCCAGAAGCTGGTGGCAAGCAGCAGCGCAAAAGGAATGAAGCACAAGATGAAAGCGCGCGTTCTGAACCTGGTCTTCACCGCAACTCCGCTGCTTGAGCCAGATTATGATCCCTCTGCGCTTCCTGTTTTGAGTCGAGATCGAGAGGAATAAAGAAATCGGCAGTTGTGGACTGCTCGGCAGTCACATCAATTGGCTTGCGAAAGTAGCCGGCGGACTTGTGCCAGGCAACCAGGGTGTAATGACCGGGAGGCACGTTTGGAATGTGGTATTGGCCATTTCGGTCGGGTTGCGCAAAGAAGCGAGACGGCGCTACAACGACGGTGGCCGCCATATTGGGATGTAGATGACAATAAACTTCAACGATGCCCGCTTTCGGAAACACGACACGACGAGTCTCGCCCTTGTCATATGTTCCAAGATCGAATGTCTTCACCTTCGAAAGCGAGTAGATGTTGTGAAAGATGGGGTCCATGTTCGGAAAGGACACGGTAGACCCTGCAGGAATCACAACAAGTTCAGGAAGAAAACTGCGGTCGACCTGGCGAATTTCCTGTGGTGCCGAGGACGCGGCTGCATCGGTTGCGGCAAATTGCCCTTCAAGGTAGACAACAACGCGAGAGCGTTCATAGGCAACAGGATCATCCTCTCCGCGCTTGCCAAGCTTGACTGCAGTCCCTCTCTGATAGAGGGGTACGGATGCCGTTATGCTCGGGCGGGTAAGTTTCTTCTTGATGATGATGGTGCCCGAGATGTCCTGGGCCAATCCGGCAATGCTCAAGCACGCCCATGCAAACAGTATGGAAACCCCGCGCAGTCTCATGGAAACCACCTCAGAATCTAAACGCTCAATTTTTGACCATTCTCGAAATCGAGCTGAAAGGGGAAGCTCAAGGTGAGAATTCAGCGGCCAGTCTACGGCTGCTCAAAGGCAGGCAGGAATAGCACTAACTGGGCAGGTAATGCCGCAAAGGGTGTGCAGGTAACCTTCGGGCTCGATTTCCCGTCGCCGGTTGTCTGAATGACGTTTGGGATGATCGAAATCTTGTCATTTACTTGTCATCTTCGCGCAAGTGAACCGTTTGGCGTGTTACGGAATGCCTATCGGTACATCTAAAGTAGATAGGTGTCAGGTTGCGGAAGAAAGTTGCTCTTGCGCGGCATGCGATTCCCCGAATCACGAAATTCAAGCAAAAGGCACGACCGGGAACAGAGTAAGCCCGGCAAGATCTGCAAGGCGAGGACCCAGCATCTGATGGCAAAAGCGTATCTGCAACGAATTGCAACGGCAGTTCCGGAGAACGATATTCACCGCCAGTTCGTTGAGTTTGCAGCCGACATGCTTCAGGACCGGCGCGCACGCTCAATTTTCGAGCGGCTGGCGGCTAGGTCGGACATCCATCACCGCTACTCCTGTCTGCATGTGAACCGCGGACAGGGCGGCGAGGCGACGGACGCATGGCGTTTTTATGGGAGCGGGCGTTTTCCCACCACTGCCGAACGGATGAAACTGTTTGAGGAATGTGCGCCGGTGCTGGCGCGCAAGGCCCTCAACAAGCTTGCCGTCAGCGATGAGGAACGGCAAAAAATACGCCATGTGCTGGTGACGTGCTGCACTGGTTTCTACGCACCGGGGCTGGATTTCGACATCATCGATCATCTCGGACTGCCCGACTCGACTGAGAGGACGATGGTTGGATTCATGGGCTGCTATGCGGCTATCAATGCGCTCAAGCTGGCACGGCACATTGTCCGCTCTGATCCTGATTCGATGGCGCTCGTGGTGAACCTGGAACTCTGCTCGCTGCATTTCCATGAGACACAGGATCTGAACGAAGTGATTTCATTTCTGCTGTTCAGCGATGGGTGCTCCGCGGCGCTTGTCGGCGGCGATGCGCGCGGATTTGAGTTGGAGAGCTTTTCTGCTACGCGCATTGAAAACACGCGCGAACTGATCACATGGCGGGTCGGCAACCTCGGATTCGACATGTTTCTTTCCGGGCAGGTTCCGAACCAGATTGCGAAAGCAATGAAAGAGAAAAAGGCCGCAATCACGGGAGATGCGCCTGTGGACCTTTGGGCCATTCATCCCGGCGGCCGCGCCATCCTTGACGCTGTCGAAAACGGGCTTGAGCTTGCGCCGGATGATCTGCTCGCATCGCGGCGCGTGCTTTCGTGCTTCGGCAACATGTCGTCGGCCACGGTGATGTTTGCAATGGAAAAACTGATGAGTGAAGCAAAGAGCGGCCAGCGCGGATGCGCGATATCGTTTGGGCCGGGAATGACCGCGGAGACGATGCGCTTTAATGTCGTCTAAAGCCTTCGATTTTGAGCAGCGTGCACAGCTCACTGAGCTGATGGATGAGCCATGCAGTTACGCAGAGCTTCGCGACTGCCTGCGTGACTTGATAAGCGTGAACCGTACTGTTTTCACTTATCGACCAACGCTTGAGTGGCTGGAGCAGTTTGCCGGCCCGGATCGTGAGCCATTGCACATTGTCGATGTTGGCAGTGGCGCGGGAGACATGCTGCGGCGTATCGAAAAATGGGCGCGCGATAGGCGGATCGCGGTTCGGCTGACTGGTATAGACCGCAACCCGTATGCGGCGCGGGCCGCGCGCGAGTTCGGCGGAAATGACTGTGCGATCGAGTGGGTGACGTGCGACGCATACGCGTACCGTCCCTCGGCAAAAATCGACATCGTGATCAGTTCGCTGTTTACCCATCACCTTGCCGACGCAGAGATTGTCAACTTTCTGCAATGGATGGAGCTGGTGACTACGCGTGGATGGTTTGTGAACGACCTGCGGCGTGGCCGTGTGCCTTACTACGCGTTCACTTTGCTGGCGAACACCATGAGATGGCACAAATTCGTACGTCATGATGGACCAGTATCGGTGCGGAGGAGCTTCTCTACGGAGGACTGGAGGCGCTACTTGTCCGCTGCCGGACTGGATGCAATAGGCGCAGACGTATATACACGGCGGCCGGGACGGCTCTGTGTTTCGCGGGTGAAGCGATGACTGACCCTAATGAAGCGCTGATTATTGGCGGCGGACCTGCGGGCGCGGCGGTGGGGATTCTTCTGGCACGAAGCGGCCGTGAAATAACAATTGCCGAAAAGAGTTCGACGACGCACGACAAAGTTTGCGGCGAGTTCCTGAGCGGCGAGGCGGTGCAGTATCTTGCCCAGCTTGGGCTGGATATTCGTGCGCTTGGCGCCGCTCCCATATATGGAGTGCGGCTGGCGCGGCGGGAACGCATTGCGGAATGCGAACTGCCCTTTCCCGCTATGGCATTGACGAGACGAAAACTCGACGAGGCGCTGCTTGAGTTGGCCACGCATGAGGGAGTTTACGTCAGACGCGGTGTACGGATCGACGGGCTGCGGCGCCGGCAGGCCGTCTGGAGCGCGCAAGTTGCAGATGGCGAAGCATTGCAGGCCCGATCGGTTTTTCTTGCGACAGGCAAGCACGATCTAGGCGGATGGCGCAGGCCGAAGGGAAAACAGAACAACTTGGTCGCATTCAAAATGTATTTCGCATTGGTGACTGCACAGCAGAATGCTCTGCGCGGATGGATTGAGCTCGGCCTCTTTCCCGGTGGTTATGCCGGACTGCAACTGACGGAGGATGGCAACGCAAATCTATGTTTGCTGGTGAATCAAAAGAGGCTACGAGCTTGTGGCGGCGACTGGCAAACATTGCTGGCATACATCCTCGATTTTTCTGAACACATGGCCGAGCGGCTTGAAGGGGCGGTGCCACAACTGCAAAAGCCGTTGGCGCTTTCATCCATTCCCTACGGAATGCTGTTGCACGACTCTGAGCCGGACCTTTGGCGGCTTGGCGATCAGACCGCGGTTACGCCTTCCTTCTCCGGCGATGGTATGTCGATTGCGCTGCACAGCGCAAAAGTTGCCTCTGATCTTTACCTGAATGGCGGCACGTCGGCCGAACTCGCGGCACGATTGCACCGCGAATTGCGGGGATCGATCGCGTTGGCAACAACAACCTCTCGGTTGATGATTGCGGCGCCTGAACTCGCACATCTGCTGCGAGTGTGGCCCCAGTTGCTGCGTGTGCTTGGCACACGTACGCGCGTACCACAGACCGCATTGGTGGGTTGAACATGAGATTCGCAATGAAGTCCCTGCTCATCGCCCTCGCATTCGGCACCGTGGCCCAAGCCCAGCAGCCCGAAATCACAGGACAATGGATTGAACCAACAGGTTCCGCAATTCGCATCGATCACTGCGGCTCTCAGCTCTGCATGTGGGTTGTCGCCATCAGCCGAAGGGCGCCGGCGCCTTTCGACGTCTACAATCCCGACCTCGCAAAACGCGGACGTTCCCTATGCGGCCTGGAGATTGGTCGCGGCTTTACGTTGCGCACTCCAGGCGAAGCCAGAGAGGGGACCCTTTACGATCCGAAATCTGGCAAAACCTATCACGGCCAGCTAAAGCTCAATGGAAACAAGCTGGAACTTCGCGGATACATCGGCATTCCGCTATTTGGCGAGACCCAGATTTGGACACGGCCATATGCTCCAGTAAAGAGCTGCGCAACCGCCGGCGAAGAAAAGTAGAAGCCACCCTGACACCTTAGTACTAGTGCGCCGGTGACCTTAGTGCTGCTATCGTCGCTACCAGATTCGCGCGAACTGCGCGCGTCTTTTCCACCGAGGCGCTTATGAGGTTGAAGGTTCCATTTATATTTATTGCCGGCCTTCTGGTTTGCAGCCAGTATGCGTTGCCGCAGGCAATTGGCCAGGGTGTTCTGCTGAATCAACAATCGATGCAAAACGCCGGCAGTGCCAACGTACAATCGCCGCGCACTGTGCAACCGAGTAGCTCGCACGCCGCAGGGCAGGACGTGCAGCCTGCCACATTTGACCCGAACGCGACGCCGCGCAGCTTTGAAGAATCCGGGAGATCCAGACAGCCCTTTCTCTCAGAATATGCAGGCTATGTCACACCGGGAGTCGCGCTGACCATCTCAAGTCCCGACCCGGCAGCGGTAATTTACTACACGATTGACGGTTGGACTCCGACACAAGATTCGCTTCGCTACGTAAACCCGATCACAATCAATCACGACATGCGGGTGCAGGCATTTGCCGTTGAGCCAGGCATGTTTGCCAGCCCGATCGTGGATGCCACGTACATATTGAAGCCGCAGCCTCCGCCTGCGCCAAAAATAAAAAAAATTGATGACAACATTCTCCACCAGGGAACAGCATTGCGCCTTGTGACCGGCATCGACGCCAGATCGGATTCAGCGCAAGTTGGCGACACGCTCCTGTTGAAGCTGGATGAGAACGTGATGGTGGGCGACACCATCGTTGCCGCGAAGGGTTCTCTTGGCAAAGCTACTTTGACGCGCGTGGAACGCGCGGCGCCCGGCGGCAAACCTGGAGTGATCAGTTTCAAAGTTGAGTCTCTGGATGTGCATGGAATCTCAGTGCCGCTGAATGCAAATCTCACGCTTGCCGCGCCGGATGTCGCGGCACAGGCCGTAAAAATTTCCAATCCAAGTGTGGTGCGCATTTCAGGCACGCTGCCCAAGGGCGATGAAGCGGTGATCGAACCGGGAATGCCTCTCATTGCAATCGTGAGTGCCGACACTCCACTGCACTAGGGTGAATCGCGCAAAAGATCGCGAATCTACAACCAAAGTGTTACCTCAGAGTGGTTACAAAAGTTACTGAATGGGCTCAATATAGTAACAACCGGAGTATCATCAATTTCTCACTAGAGAAACCAGAAGCTATACGGACACGTTTGCTTCGCAGATAAGTCAGCGGTTTTTTGGCGGTTATGTTTACCGCTTCGAAGTACTTTCCCCGAGTGCAGAACACCACGCTCCTGCTCTTTAGGGGTGGAAACGGATTCATCGAGAACTCGCCCCAAAAGACCGACTGGGGCGAGTTAACGCACGAAGTAACGCGGAGGCGCGGTCATTGAAATGAGTGCAAACCTCTCACCGAATTTGGATATGAATTTTGCCGGTGCGCAGCCTGCCGAGCCGTTTTCGATCGCATTGATCGGGCCCGACGCAGAGAAGCGCGAAGCGGTAGCAAACGCATTGGCACAGTGGCCGGGAGCAGAGGTTCGCCAGTTCCCTTCTTACCCTCCGGCGATCGACGATATTACCGGGCTGCTGAAGCTCGCGTTCGATGTGATCTTGGTTGACGCCGAGAGCGATCCGGAATACGCCGCGAAAATTGTGGAAGCTATCAGCAGCCGCAATTCTGCGACTGCGATGGCCTATGCGTGGAAAGCGAAGGAGGAGTTGGCGGGGCGCTTCAACAATGCAGGCGCACGCGAGTTCCTTGAGGCACCGTTTGAGTTTAGCGTGCCTAGCGCACTAGAGCGTGCAGTGGACGCTCGTTATTCAAAGACGGATCCCGCCAAGAGCTGGGAAGCAAAGCTGCTGGTGTTTTTCGGAGCCAAGGGTGGCTCGGGGACTACGACGCTTGCCTGCAGTTACGCGATTGCGCTGGCACAGGAAACAAGGCAGCGCACCCTGTTAATCGATCTCGGTCTGCCGCTGGGCGATGCGGCGCTGAACCTGGGACTCACGTGCGATTATTCGACTGACGATGCGCTCAAGGATCCCGATCGCATGGATCCATCATTACTGGAAGCACTGGCCGTGAAGCACGAATCGGGAATCGAAGTGCTTGCTGCTCCCAGCAAAGTTCCCGAGGTTACTCCTTCAGGCGCTGCAATTGACAAGCTGATGAAATTGGCGCGCAAGGTATACACCAACGTGATTGTGGATGTGGGCTCGAGAGTGGACCTGATGAGCACCACACTGTTTACAGAAGCCCACAGAATTTACATGGTGAGTCAAGCCAGTATTTCGGATCTGCGCAACGCAGAACGTCTGATATCGAGGTATTTCGATTCGGACGGCCAGCGTTTAGAGATCGTGATTAACCGGTTCGAATCGGGCGCGACGCGCATGACTGAAGATCAGATGGCCAGCGCACTCGGCCGAGCGGTTCGCTGGATGGTTCCTGCCGACAACAATGCCACTCATAACCTGCAGAGCTCGTTTGCACCGATGTCGCAAACCGATTCGCCATTCTCGCGATCAATCTTGGACATGGCGGGTTCTATTTCGCTCCATCCGGTCCGAGCCAGCAGGAGCGAAGCAACCGCAAGCAGTGCGTGGCAAGGAACCGTTCAGACAATATCCAACACCACCCAAGACCATAGCCCTGAGGTCACAGAGAGAACAACCGATGAGCCTGATGGACCCGGCGGACTGCCGAATGTTCATTGGGCAACGCCAGAACCGATAACCTTCGGAACTCCGCTAAGCGAAGCTCAGCTGAACGCAACAGCACAGATTCCTGGCACGTTCGCCTACACACCTGGTCCGGGTTACGTACTGCCGGTGGGCACCCACACACTCTGGGTCACATTTACGCCTGCAAACGGAGCAATGGTGCAGTCGGCTGTATCCATCGCAGTGTCCAAAGCCACACCGACGATCATGTGGCCTGTGCCGCGACCGATTTCCTGCGACATGCCATTGGGCGAGGTGCAGTTGAATGCGACGGCTACAGTTCCAGGCAAGTTTGAATATTCGCCCGCGATAGGCAAAATATTGACGGCTGGCGAACACTCACTGACTGCGGTGTTCACTCCCGCAGACGACAGAAGCTATGCCGCGACTAAGGCCACCGTTTCCATTTCGGTTGAAAAGCTGAAACCCGGAATTGATTGGCCCATACCGGAGAAGATTAAGTGCGGCGCCAAGCTGGGACCAAAGCAGCTGAACGCGAAGGCAACTGTTGCAGGCACTTTCGTCTACAGCCCCGAAGCAGGAGAGGTTCTTGAGCCTGGCGAGCATGTGCTCACTGCGCACTTTACGCCTGCAGACGGTTCCCGCTACGCAATGGCGCAAAGCAACATCACCATCACGGTGATGAAGGCTCCGCCGAGAATTACGTGGACGAGCCCGGAACCGATCGTATACGGCACCGCACTGGGGCCGGGCCAACTGAATGCTACGGCGTCGGAAGAAGGGACATTCGAATACACTCCCGGCGTAGGTGCAATCCTTGCCGTTGGAGATCACACGCCATTAGTGACATTCAGGCCGCGCGACAATTCCGATTATCCGTCTGTGCAGACCGCAGTGCTGCTGTCGGTAGGGATGGCGCGTCCGGCGATTTCATGGATTCCGCCTGCATCTATTTCAGCCGGCACACCGCTCAGCGCCAATGAGTTGAATGCGACAGCATCGGTTCCAGGGACTTTCAGCTACAAGCCGGCGCTGGGTGAAGTGCTGCCGGTCGGCAAGCATTCGCTAACCGTCACCCTTACTCCTGGCGACAGCATGAATTACGAGCCGGTAAAGGCTGCTGTGCCGCTCACCGTCACTGAACTTGAGAAGGTGGAGATCAATTGGCCCGCACCCGAACCCGTTCGGTACGGAACATCGTTGAGCGAGCAGCAGCTGAATGCAACAACTTCAGTGCCCGGAACATTTGCCTACGGACCGAGCAAAGGCAACGTGCTCCCGCCGGGGAAGCATACCCTGGTGGCCGTGTTCACACCCGATGACCCGCATACATACGCAGTAACCAATGCGACGGTATTGCTCAAAGTGGATGCGCTGCCAGATGTGTCGTCGTTGCTGACGGCGCATACGCAAGGCCCGATTGGTCGCGAAGTGATGGACCAAGCCTTACCGGAGATTAACGAGCGGGAAGAAGTGGTTAAAAAGAGTAGCGCCCCGGAACGGCTTGAGTCTGTTGCCCAACGCTCACCGGCTAAAGAACAGGCACTTGTTGTGGAGCGCGTGGCAGAAGAGCCCGTTGTTGCAGCGCCGCGCGAAACACGTGCATATAAGGGCGTCGTTTATGAGAAGGGGGATGACGGACAATGGCATCGCCAGCAGAAGTAGGACAAAACATTCCGGAAACTCTGCCCGCGGATTTCGGCGAATGGGATTCTTCGGACTCGCAAGCAGCACCTCCCGTTGAGATACCCCCTCGGGATCCGCGCGAAGTTGCGCCGAAGGAATCGCAGCAGCGAGAATTTGCACGCAGAGAGGCCGAAGCGATCGACAGTGCAAAAAGGCCCTATCTCTCGCGCGAGGTCAGCCGCGAATTCGAGCCCGCCGGCAACGTTACTCCCTTTCCTCAGCCAGAAGCGGGATTAACAGTGCCGAAGGGAATTCCAGCCCCTGCTGTGAGGGCGCCTCGCACTTCCCCTGCGGCGCCGATGGCAGCTGCTGCGGTTGCGGACGACACAACGTTCCTGCGGCGGATGAAGTCCGTCGACACGGTCGTAGATACGCTGCCAGGTCTGGAGTCGCGCCTCGATGAGGTCATCGGCGGTCCGGTTCCCTTGCTCGATCGCAAGCCTGACAAGCCGCTTTTCTCATCCATTGCGGTTGAAGAGCTGGACACGGTTGACACTGAAGACGGCCCTCGACTCCTGAATGATCTAATCGAGCAGGAACAGGAACGAAAGACCCGGCGCAAGTGGATCACTAGCGGGTGTGTCTTCGGCGGGGCACTTTTGCTGGTCGCGTTCCAACTCTTCCATTACGGCACGGCTGGCAAAATCAAGCACATCGTAGCGCCAACGCAGGCAGCGACGACCGTTGTTACGGAACCCGATCCCGAGACCATCGCAGACATCAAGCCCACCGCTGCGAAACCATCACCAGTGAAGGAGGCGGGTAATTCGGAATTGCAATCAACCGAAAGTACCCCTGCTAAAGCAACGGAAAAAGCGCCCGCACCAGGCCAGACTCAGATGATGCAGAGTCAGCTCACGGCTCCCACGCGGCTTCCGCAGAACCTTAAAACAGTAGCACCAGACGACGCTCCCCCTCCAAGTGCAATCGGCGGAGCCAGCATCGCAGCAATGAATGGCAACAACACAGGCGCCAACATATTTGCAGGTGGGTCAGGTGCGAATGTCTCCGGACCGAAAGTCGTTAATGTGTCGGCCGGGGTTGCTGTGGGCATGCTGATTCGTAAAACACAGCCAATTTATCCGTCGATTGCGCGATCGGCCCGCGTACAGGGAACGGTCGTACTGCAGGCCAAGATTTCGCCATTCGGCAAAGTAACAAATCTGCAGGTAGTAAGCGGCCCACCCATGTTGCGGCAGGCAGCCATCGACGCGGTGAAGACCTGGCAATATAAGCCATACACGCTGAACAACCAGCCCACTGAAGTAGACACCAGCGTCAACGTCGTCTTTTCGCTGGGCGGATAACGAAAACTCGAAACCGAGCCGGCCGGAGCCCGCCGCAACTGCACCATGAGTTGCTCAGGCTCCGGCCGTCGCTTTTTGGTTGAAGTGAATGGAGCTACCTTCGGAAAGCTCCGGCGCTCTACAATCAGCTCTTGCTAACCGAGCAACAACGCGAACAGATTGAAGTGGTGCTGGTGTCGCCGCGCAATCCACTCAACATAGGCGCAGTAGCGCGAGCCATGGCCAATTTTGGCATGTCACGGCTCTCGGTGGTGGCGCCCTATGCGCCGCACTGGCGCGAAGC
>JADGNO010000298.1 GCA_017883405.1 Occallatibacter sp.
TATCTTGGCCGCGTTCCTTATGATGAAGCGCTTGGCCTGCAGGCTGAGTTGGTTGAGTTGCGGGTGCAGGGGCGCATCGATAATGTCCTGCTGCTGCTGGAGCATCCGCCGGTGCTCACGCTGGGCCGCAATGCAAACCGCTCCAACGTGCTCGCATCGGACGAACTGCTTACGGCGCGAGGCGTCACGCTGCATGAAATCAATCGTGGCGGCGATGTTACGTATCATGGCCCCGGCCAACTTGTTGGCTATCCGATTTTCGACTTGCGCAGCTTGCGCAATCCCAAGGGCGGCCGACTTGGACCGGTCGATTTTGTACGCCTTATGGAAGAAGCGCTGATTCGGCTTTGCGGAGCGTACGGCGTGATGGCCGGGCGCATCTGCGGACTTACCGGGGTGTGGTGCGGGCTGGACGAGGCGCACGATCTGCCTGAGGGTTTGCCGCACGCAATCCCGAAGGGCCGCAAAGTTGGCGCAATTGGAATTCATGTGTCGCGCGGCATTACGTCACACGGATTTGCTTTCAATGTCACCACAGATCTTCGTGACTTTCTTCTGATCAATCCCTGCGGCATTACGGACCGGCCGGTAACCAGCCTGCAGATTGAGATGGGAGAGCGGAAAGCGGAATTGCCTTCGCTTGAAGCTGTTGCTGAACAGGCTTCGCGGCAATTTGGGCTTGTCTTTGGGGAGCGGGTGCTGGCGGTGGAGAGCCTGGCGGCACTGCGCGCGCAAGCCGCGGAGGTGCCTTCGTTTCCCGCGGAAGATACGCCGCTGCAGACGCCGGCGGAAGTTGAGCGGCTCCTTGGTGCAACGGATCGGCCTGTTCGGGCGTGAAAAGAGCCTTCAGCTATCAGCCGCCAGCTTTCAGCTTGTTTGTGGTGAGGTCGGGGAAGTGTAGCGATTTATAATCCGGCAGGAACAGGCTGAAATTGCAGTTCCCCAGAGCGGAGAATTGCTCCCTGCGAGGAGAATTGCTCCGGACGCGGAGAATGAGGATCGAATGCCAACCGATGTTGTAATGCCGCAGATGGGCGAATCGATTTTTGAAGGGACCATTACGAAGTGGCTCAAAAAAGTTGGTGACAACGTCCAGAAGGATGAGCCGCTGTTTGAGATATCCACGGACAAGGTCGACGCTGAGATTCCCGCTCCCGTAGCCGGTGTACTTACAGACATCAAGGTGCAGGAAGGCGCCACGGTCACGATTAACACGGTAGTGGCAACGATTGGCGGCGCGGCCGGCGCGCCCGCGAGTGAGATTACGCCCAGCTCGGCACAGAAGGCTGAGACGGCGGCTGCGCCAAGCGCAACCGTGCATCATGCACCTGCGCACGCCAGGTCTGGTGAGCCGATTCGCTCATCGCCGCTGGTGCGCCGCATTGCGAAAGAAAACAATCTTGACCTCGGCCAGATTGCGGGCAGCGGTTCAGCCGGACGCATTACCAAGCAGGATATTTTGAGTTTTCTGGCGAAGTATGGGCCCGGCGGTACCGCTCCGGTAGTCGCGCAGAAAAGCGCTGCGGCGCCGCTGCCGCCACCACCGCCGCTCACAGGCGATTTGGTGCCAATGAGCAAAATGCGCGCCATCATTGGTCAGCGCATGGTTGAGAGCCTGCAGACAAGCCCCCATGCGCACACGGTTTATAAAGTGGACATGACGCGCGTGGTGCGACGCCGCGATCGCGAAAGAAAAGCCTTTGAGCAGAAGCATGGTTTCAAGCTGACGTACATGCCGTTTATTGCAACGGCCGCGGTTGAAGCGCTACGCCGGTTCCCGATCCTGAATTCGTCGCTTGAAGATGGATCGATCCGCTATCACCAGAACATTCATCTGGGCATTGCTGTGGCACTTGAGTGGGGACTGATTGTTCCAGTGATCCGGCAGGCTGAGCAGCTTAGCTTCAGCGACATTGCTCGCGCGATCGCAGACCTGGCCACACGCGCGCGCGGCAAAAAGCTGATGCCGGAAGAGATTTCGGGTTCCACGTTTACGCTGACCAATTCTGGCGCGTTCGGCGGCGAATTTGGTACGCCGATCATCAACCAGCCGGAGTCTGCAATTCTGGCTATCGGCGGGCTGCGCAAAGAGCCCGCCGTGCTGACCGATGCCGAAGGAAACGACACCATCGCCATTCGTTCAACGCAGTACTATTGCCTGGGCTTCGATCATCGCGTGATTGATGGCGCTGATTCCGGCAAGTTCATGCTGGAGTTCAAGCGCCTGCTTGAGACGTGGGATCGGCCGCTGAATTGATCGGCACTTAGTAGAGCTGTTCGACGGGTAGCGTTGCGTCTTCCAGTGCGATGGCGCGCGGAAACAGGATGTTGTTCTCCAGGTGGATATGCTGGTGGAGATCCTGCTCGAACTCCTTCAATCCTGTATAGAACGCAAGATAGGTTGGGCACGCTCCCTCGGGCGTGGTGAAGTTGCTGGTGAGCTGCTCGATCTGGGCCAGCATCTGGCCGGCGGCATCGTGCTCGCTGGTCATCATTTCAATCGGATGAGCCACGGTGCCAAAGCATCCATGAGGCACGGCGCCGCCTGAGGCCTGCGCTTCTTCAAGTTTGGTGATGTAGGGAAACAAAATGTGCTCTTCTTTGCCGAGGTGATGAATCAACTCCTCGTCGAGCTGCGCAAGAACATTTTTGAGTACCGGCAGATGGGCCTGCGTATCGCCGTGACGGTTGACTACTTTCTCCGCCAGCATGGCCAGGCGCGGCAACTCGCTCCTTACATACTCGTGATGCGTGGCAACGATATGCGCGACCAACTGCCTCAACGAGGCTTGTGCCCAGTCGGTGCCGGCGGGTGTAGCTGATTGTGCGGCAGAATCGAGAGCAGACAGGACGTCGTCGAACTGCAGGTTGCGTTCGCTGCACGCTTCGCCCAGTGGTTTGCGGCCGCCGCAGCAATAGTCAATGCCAAGCCGTTCAAAGACGCGAATGGAAGTGGGCTGTTCAAGTGCGATGTCACGAACGGTTTTTGCAATGTTGGTCATGATCAACTCCTGTGACGACTTTAGAAGGACTGTAGAAATAGCACAGCGACTTTAGTCACTCGGAGCATCAATGCTCAAAACTATTTGCGTTCGGCACCAGCTCCATATAGAGTTCGCGGGAGAGATTTGTCTGCCAGTGTCCGGTGATGCGCGCCGCGCCAACCAGGCCGAAGAAGAGCAATGCGAGCACTGCGGCGACGGTCCACGGCTTCAAAGCGCGATGTTTCCAACGTGCTGCGACGGCGTCTTGCGCGGAAGTTTCAGCGGCAGAGGCTTTTTGTGGGCTGAGCGAAAATTGTAGCGCGTTCTCCGCTGGGCACACGGCGACGCACTCCATGCATGCGGTGCACTCAACGGATCGGATCTGAATGAGCTTGTCCACGGGCAGATGCGAGGGGCACGCCTTGTTGCACTTGCCGCAGTCGATGCAGGCTTCAACGTCGCGGCGAATCTTTACCGGGCTGATCACGGAAACAATGCCCATCAGCGCACCGTATGGGCATAGATAGCGGCACCAGAAGTTCTGAATCACGACAGAAAGCGCAGCCATGATCATGATGACGACTATTCCGATGGTGCCGAGATAGCGAAAGAAGTTCAGCATTTTTACGTCGGCAACAATGCCGAACGGCGACATGAGAAACCCAACGAGCCCATCGATCGGCATGGTGAACACGATGAAAAGAAAAAATGCGAGCAGCAGATACTTCAAACTGCGCAACGCGAAATCAAGCCAGCCGGGAACATTCAAGTTACGATGAAAGATCTTGCGGCCGAGCTTCCACAGATATTCCGAAGCAGTACCGACGGGGCAAAGCCAGGAACAAAATGCTTTTTTGAGCAGTATGCTGGCCGCCAGGAATATGCCGAACAGCACCAACGCCGCCGGGTGAATTTCTGGGATGTGCCGCGTGGCGATGAAGTATCTGAGGTTCATGAGGCCGGCGATCGGCAGCCAGCCGTCAACGCCAGCAGGCCGATCGACATAGGTGGTGACGCCGTGGCTCTCGAAATAGCGCACCCACAAAGCAAATTGCGCGCCAAGAAACAGATTGAGCAAAAGGAAGGCAAACTGCACGGCGCGGCGCGTTTGTTGTGAGCGGTCGGCAGCTAGCCGGCGCACCAGTTTTTTCTTTGACTTAGCCGGCGCATTTGCGATTTGTTCAGCCTCTGCTGGAGAAGCGGTTGACGTAGCCATAGTGACCTTCTGCATCTCAAGTTATCTTGAGAAAAATTGTTGAACTAGGACTTAAGTCACAGCACAAGCAACGGGCCTGTGCGAAGGTTGCAGGTAACATCGGTGGTCCGGGAGAAGCACAATGTCAGCGTCAGCGGACTTTAATAAGGAAATAGAGCAACAACAAGTGCAGACATCACAGCCGCAACGAGTGAACACACAGCAAAAGAGCGTTCGCTTTCTTCCTCGCGAACATGGGGCCACGGCCATGCTATTTACGCCCATGGTGTGTGCCGCCATCCTTGCCCGCACATGGAACTGGACTGAAATTGCAGCTTTCACCGCTGCCTTTGCCGCGCTGGCCGCGAAAGATCCGATGGTTATCCTGGCGCGTCAGCGACTGGTCTGGAAGCAGCCGCATCCTGAGACTCCGACCGCGGCCTTGTGGTTCGCAGGCTGGATGCTTGTGCTGGCGCTCAGTGGTGTGGTGTTGCTGATGTCATGGCCGTTGAAGGCCACGCTGGCGCTCGGTGCGGGCGTGGGCGCGTTTTCAATATTGGCTGTGCTGGTGAACGTAAAGAATCGCCAACGTTCAACGCTGTTTCAGATTGCAAGCGCCATTGCGCTTACTTCAAGTTCACTGGCAACGTCGCTGTCGGCAATGGGCACGATTCAAACCTGGTGCTGGTGGCTGTGGCTTTTTCTGGCGCTGCAGGCGGCTGCAGGAATCCTTGTAGTTCATGCCCGGCTTGATGCACGCATCGCGCTGCGCAACGCGGCCAAGGCCACGCAGGATTTCCGTCGCAAAGCGTTGCTGGCGGTGTTTGTGCTGGCAGCCGCAGGCGCGACCGCCGGAGTGCTTCGGCATAGCTTTATCGCTGCTGCGTTGGTGGTGGCTGTGGCTGGATATGGGTACGACCTGTACACGCAGCGCAATTCGGATGATCTGCAGCGGCCGCTGACGAGCGTGGGCCAGCGAGCGTTGACGCTCTCGTCGGTGTTTTCAATCCTGCTGATTGTGGGGTTGTGGTAGCCCGATCCGACCAGGGCGATCGGACCGGCTGCCAGTGTTGTTCCAGGGTCTGCGGCGCTATTGACCGCCAGCCCAGCCCAGTCCATCTGAGCCTTTGCCGGTGGCAATAAAGCGCCGTACATTCCAGGTGGACAGATCAATCTCAGCTACCTGGTTGCTCTTAATGCAGGAGACATAGGCTGACTTGCCATCGGGCGCGGTCAGAACTTCTTGCGGATCTTCTCCGACGGTTACGCTGCGCACGACTTTCATCGCGGCCAGGTCTACAACATCCACAACATTTTTGGCGGGAATCGGCATCAGCAGGTAGTGGCCGTCGCGGGTGAGCGCTGCACCGTAACCGAAGCCGCTCAACGGAACCCAGGTATGGATCTTGTTGGTTGCGGTGTCGATGACGGCCATTTGCGGCTTGGCCTGGTCGGCAGTAAACACCCAGCGATCGTCGTTCGAGATCGAAATGCGCTGCGTGTTGCTCGAGATGGGAATGACGGCGACTGTCTTGCGAGACTTCAGGTCCAGGACCGATACGGTTCCGGGCCCAACGTTTGCCGTGTAGGCGAGCATACCGTCGTGCGAAAGGGTCAGCATATGGCTCTCAGGCTGGCCGGTGGGGACGGAGCCGACAACCTTCCAGGTTTTTGGATCGATGACGGTGACGCTGTGATCGAGCTCGGTGGTTACGTAGAGCATGCCGTCACGTCCGAAGACAGGACAGTGCGGCCGCACGCCGTGGTCGAATTGTATGTTGGCTACAATTTTGTGTGCGGCGAGATCGATGACCACGATGTTGTTGCCGTCGGTACCCGGGCTTCCCACGCCGGAGTTTCCGTAGATGGGGACGACTGCGAAGCGACCATCGGGCGAGCCGGCGACTTCATGTCCGGTGACGCCGTTTTCGGCAACGGAGGCCACCACACTTCCAGCGACTGGATCGACGATGGCAAGGCTATGGTCGCCCTTTTGAGCAACCAGCAATTTGCCGTGCTGAGCGAAGCTGGGGGAGACGGCAATTGACAACAGGGCAAGGGGAACTAACAGATGGATTGACTTCATGAGACCTCTCTCACGGAAAACTATAGCGCCTGCCGCCATGGTCGAGATAGCTGTTCGGAGAGAAGCAGGGGCGCTTGGCGAAGATATCTGGTGGTAATAGCCAAATCTCGACACCGGTCCCTTCGATATCCTTACCTGCATGGGCCTGCCGGCAGGAGATCGGGAACTGGTACAGATCATGGATTCGGCTTTTGCGAATGCGGCCATCTGCGCAGGCGAGTGGCTGGTGTGTCGGCCAGGATGTACCCAGTGCTGCTACGGCGCCTTCGCCATCAACCAGCTTGACGCGCTACGCCTTCGCGAAGGCATGGAAAGGCTTCGCCGAGAAGACCCAACCCTGGCGGCCGAGGTCGAACGCCGCGCGGCCAGCTGGGTCGCCGCGAACAGCGCAGACTTTCCAGGCGATCTTGAAACCGGCCTGCTTGGCGAGACAGATGAGGAGCGCGCCCGTTTTGAGGAGTACGCCAACGACGCTGCATGCCCAGCGCTCGATCCAGAAACCGGCAGATGCGATGTGTACGAGTGGCGGCCAATGACTTGCCGCGTGTTCGGTCCTCCGGTTCGCGCGCAGGCGCCAGACGGTGAAGGCAGCGCGCTTGGCCATTGCGAATTGTGCTTTGGCGGAGCCAGCGCCGACCAGATTGCCGGTTGCGAAATGCCGGTTCCGCACGAGTTAGAGCAGCAACTTGTTGATCAGCTGCCGGTGAAGGGCGAAACGCTTGTGGCATTTACATTGCTGCGTCGCGATCT
The DNA here is from genome assembly GCA_017883405.1 of Occallatibacter sp. Classification (GTDB taxonomy): domain Bacteria; phylum Acidobacteriota; class Terriglobia; order Terriglobales; family Acidobacteriaceae; genus Telmatobacter. The sequence continues at coordinate 7,016 of JADGNO010000298.1, forward strand.
TCTGCAAAAGTAGCAACCGCGCGATGCCGTAAACTTGTCATTAAAGCAATGAAAACGCGTCCCTGCTGGATAGAAATTCGAACCCGCGCTCTCAGCGACAATTTTCACTTTCTTAAAAGCCTGGCGCCTGCTGATGCGGAGTTGCTGGTCATCCTCAAGTCCGACGCTTACGGGCATTCGCTTGAGATTTGCGCGCCGGCACTGGCGGCAGCGGGAGCAAAGTGGATGGCTGTCACCAGCCTGGAAGAAGGCATTACCGCTCGCGCGCTGTGTTCCGGTGTCAGGGTGATGGTGATTGGCGGCGTGGTTCCGGGCCAGGGCACGGAATTGGTAAAGCACGATTTGACCGCCGTGGTCTGGGAGCCGGCACAGCTGGACGATCTTGCGGTAGCAGCGCGCGCGACGGGGCTGGGTCCGGCGTCGTTGCCGGTACATGTTGAAATTGACACCGGTATGAGCCGCCAGGGCGCAAGCGTAGAAGGCCTTGGCGCGGTACTCGGGCACTTTGCACCTGACTCGCCGCTGCGGCTTGAAGGTGTGATGACGCATCTTTACGCGGCTGACGAGTCGAACGGTGTTGCCACTCACGCGCAGATGGAGCGCCTGCAGCAGGCGCTGGCGCAAGTTGAAGCGGCCGGACTTTATCCTGACTGGTTGAACGTGGGCAATTCGGCCGCACTGCTCTCGGGAGCGAATCAGGACATCGTGGCGCTGGCATCGCGGCACGGCATGAAAGCGATGATCCGGCCCGGACTGGCGCTCTATGGATTGGCGCCGCGCTTTGAGCCGGCCGATGAAGCGCAGCCCGAGAAAGTGACGGCGTCCAGCGCACACCTTGAGCCCGTTCTTACCTGGAAGACCGAGGTGATTGGGCTGCGCGACATTAATCCTGGAGACGTAGTGGGCTATAACGGGACGTTTGTCGCCACTGAGCCTATGCGGCTGGCCTTACTCACCGTGGGCTACGCAGATGGCCTGTTTCGCAATTTGGGCAATCGCTTCAGCCTGCTTGTGCGCGGGCAACGGGCGCCCATTGTTGGCCGGGTCAGCATGGACCACACCGTCATTGATGTCACTGAGATTTCAGACGTTGTTGAAGGCGATGAAGTGGTGATCATAGGCTCGCAGGGCAACGAAACCATTACCGCGTACGATCACGCGGATGCGGCCGGAACCATTCCCTGGGAAGTGCTGACGCGCATCAGTTCGCGCATTCAGCGGGTTGCCGTCTAACTGGAAATGCTCTCTTCAGGACACGGGCTCAGCCCGGACGCGCCCTGCACGGCGGAAATCATGGCGTCAGACCCGATGCATGAGTTCAGCAGCATGTGATAAAGCTGCCGGGAGCACCACTCCTGCTGGTAGAACTTGCGGATGACTGCCGCGCGTCGCTTGTCGAAGGCCGCCAACTGCTGGTCGGCCTGCTGTGCCTGGCCGGGAAATGAACGGTTAAACCAGTCCCGCTTGGCGCTTGCCGTGGCGTAAACAAAAACGTGGAAACATCCTGGTCGCCCCGCCAGCGCACATGCGGCACCACGGCCAACCAGCACACAATTGCCTTCTTCCGCGGCGTTCAGGATTTCCCGTTTGATGAGCGCCAACATGCGTTCTGAATCGAATACGTGATCGTCGCCAACTGAGGCCACCGATAAGCCCGAATCGTGCCAGAACACTTTGCCGTAACGGTAGTACCAGGGATCGAGGCGCTCATCGAATTTTGCCGCCATTTTTGGATCGACACCGGCAATGCGGGCCGCACGGGTCACAAGCTCTGAATCGAGCAACTTCCAGCCGAGGCGATCGGCCAGATCGTGGGCAAACTCGCCGCCGCACGATCCATACTCCCGTTCCACAGTGATGACTTTGATCGGTGCATGCATCATGGCTTCAAATCCACCCTCAGGAGTCCAATTTACCTCTGAACGATCAAAACCGACAACCTGGCAGGGAATGATGACAATCCTTGCAAATGCAGCCAGCCGATCCCGGTCGCTTAGAACAGAACAGTTCGTCGCACGAAGAACAGGCACGGGAGAGAATCCCGTGCCTGAAAGAAACATTCGGAGTGAGTTTATTTTTACTGGGTAACTGGCTGCGCCGGCAGCTCCTTTGTCGGCGCTTTCAAGTGTTTGGCGTTGGGAGGCACGGGTGGCTCTGGTGCGGTGGGCGTATTTGCAACGCTGGGCGCGGACGGCAGTGCGGGACCTTTCTTGATGCGCAGATCGCCGTTGCTTGAGCTCAGGTCAATCCGTGCCTGGCCGGAGCCAATCTTTCCGCTGACGGATTTGTCTTCTTCACCGGTGATGCTCAATCCGTACTCGTTGACGATGTCGCCGTTATGCGTGCGGCCGCTTACGTTAGCCGAGGCGTTAGGCGGCAGGGTGAGCTCGATGTCTCCCTTATTATTTTTTGCTTCAATGCTGAAGGTGCCGGCGGGTGTAATGGTGATACTGCCATCGCGGTTTTCGACGTAGCTATCGCCGTAGATCTGATTCAGATCGATGTCTTTGGAGCGGGTGACGACATGAAGCAGGCCTTTGGATTGGTTGACGCGAAGATTGTCTGAGTCAAACGTCAGGTCGCCGGGAAGAGAGGCAATCTGCACATCGGTGCGGGAAGTATGCACGCTGACGGGTCCGGTCACATTTTCAACGTGCACCTCTCCAAACATATCGCCGTTGATGGTGAAGCGGCCTTTTATCTCGGAGATGGTGAGGTCGTTGGTGTTGCCGTCGGTAATAAGATCGCCGTCGACCTGGTGAGCGGAGAAGTCGTGCTTGTTGCTGGAGAGGTGCGCCTGCACCGTACCGGTGATTGAGTTCAGATGCACGTCGCCGTGGGCTGCGCTCAAGTCAAGACCGCCGCCGATGCCGGCAACAGATACATCGCCGCGGGCAGCGTTGATGGATACCTTCGCCGTTTTAGGAACGGTAACGGTGAGGTTTACGCGGCCATTGTTGTGTCCGTCACTCTTAATAAGCACGGCGTTGCCGCTGACGTTGATATGCGCTGCTTCAGACTCGAAGATCTTTCTGGCGTCGTCGTCAGAATTTGCAAAGGCCACTTCGTGCGTTTGCACTTCGACGTTCTGCGTATCGCCTGCGGTTACGCTGACATCGCCGCGCGGGTTCTGAATGTCGACGGTGGCGCCGGCGCCTACCTGTGCATTCAGGACCTGCTGATCGCTGTCGTGCTCGGGCTGCCCGAACATGTTGAAGAAATCTTCCTGATCACCGTGGTTCCACTGGTTGAACCAGGGACCGGCGTGATTCCAGCCTGCGGCGGCAAAGCCCAAAAATGCGAGCAGAATGATGATGCCAACGAAACTTCCGCCGCGACGCACGGGAGTTTTGCGGCGCATATCGAGCGCCCACTCGGCGAGCAGCCCGAGGCCGGCGAGGATAAGCAGCAGCGGCCACCAGTGGCCGTACCAACTCCAAAACGCACTGCCGGAGATGTGGCCGGTCATGATGAGCAAGGCAATGGTGCCGACGCCGATGAGGACGACTGGACCGACGAGCGATGGAACGCGCGGGCCGTAGCCGTATTGCGCCTTCCAGGCTTCGCGCTGTGCGCGCATGGCATTGCGCTGTGCGCGCCATGCGGCCTTCTGCTGTTCGCGATAGACCCGCCACTGCGTTTTCGGGTCGTACGGGGGGTACGGCGGCGGTGGTCCGCCGCCCGGAGGTGTGCCAGGAGGTACGCTGCTCATGATTGCCCTCCTTCGGGGTCTTTTCCGAGATCATGCGAGGGTGAAGGAACGATCGAGGTGCTCTGCTGTTGAGGAGTTACGCCTGAGGGCGGGACGCCGGTATTGTCCGGACCGGAGAATGGCCACATCGGGTAGCCGCCTTCAGCAGCCAGCGCCGCACGTTCTGCCAGCAAAAGCACGCCGAGCATGATGAGCAACAAAGGCCAGAACAAATGCCAGAAGTGGTGAATGACGCCCATGGTTTCAAGCAGCGCGAGAGTGCCGATCAGCAGCAGAATTGCGGGGCCGCGCAGGCGACGAATTAA
>JADGNO010000299.1 GCA_017883405.1 Occallatibacter sp.
AGTTGAAGAGTATGTGGCCCGCCACAAACGTGGCGATGTGGCGGTGAACGTTCAACTCATGAATTTCATGCGCGACTGGCTGCTCACGCACATTCAGCAGACGGATCGCGAGTATGGCGTGTGTGTCAACAAACACATCAGCGCCAGGGCCCAGGGCGCGGCTTGATCCGCGGCTCAAATGCAATAAAGAAAGGTTGGGAGCGCATTGGCTTTCATTGAGTGGAGTGAAGGGCTTGAGATAGGCGTCGACGCCATGGACACCGAGCACCGCGCATTGGTCGATTCCATCAACCAGTTGGAAGCGTCTCTCGATTCCGGGGAGGAGAGAAGCCGCACCATTCAGATGGTGGCCCGTGTTGCAAGGGAGGCGAAGGCGCACTTTGCCTCAGAAGAAGCTGCCATGGCCAATGCAAAATATCCGGGAGCGGCTCTGCATGCTCTGAAGCACCAGCACATGGCGGCACAGATCCTCGCCTTTCTGACGCGATACAGTCGCGACACCTCCGCCTTGAACGGGCACATGCTTAAATTTCTGAGCGATTCTCTTACACACCACATCCGAAACGAAGATGCAATATTTGGTCGCTGGGCGCAGGAACGCGCAAAGCTGTAACGGCTCTCAACCTGCCGAAATTTCAAACGACATTTGCGACGATGCCCATAGCGGCGGGGTGGGCTTTGGCTCAGATGCAAGCTCATATACCAGCCGCTCCAGCACCAGCCGCTTATCGGGCGGCGATGACCGCAGCTCAAGATCAGCACGCGCAACCAGCCGCAATGCGCGCGTCAGCTCGCGGCGATTCTTGAACCGCCGCGCCTGCTTGATCAGATCGTCGGCAGCGAACGGCGGAATACGAAACCCCTGCCAGAGCGCCTGCCAGATGGCACGCGAGTCGCGCACGTTCTTTTCCAGAATCACAAGCATCTGCCGGAAGGTGCGGGCCAGCATGTACAAGTGTCCAATCGCCGCGTCTTCGCCCGCATCTGAGCTGTTCAGCAGACCCTGCAATAGCGCCAACGCCCGCACACGGTCGTGCGCACTGATAGCGTCCGTCAGTTCATAAAGCGAGCGCTGCTTGGCCGCCAACACCATGGTCTCCACATCGCCCAGCGTAATGCGGCCGCGGCCACTGGTATAAAGCAGCAGTTTCTCCAGTTCGGAACTCGCCAGCATCATGTCCGCGCCAAGCGCGTCCACAAGCTCTCGCGCGGCATCCGGTTCAACGCGAACTCCAGCCTCCTGCGCGCTCGACACCACCCAGCGCATGGCGTCTTCTTCGCTCACGCGGGCCAGCTCTACCATGCCGCAGTGCTCGCCCAGCGTTTCAGTCAGGCGCTCATAGCGGTTTTTGTCTTCCATGTCCATGCGCCGCGCGTCGGAGGGAATGCGCACAAAGTCGGCGACGAACAGCAGCACAGCCTGCGGATTTGGAGAGCGGAAATACCGTTCCAGCGCGGCGAACTCTTCCTTTTTGGCTCCGCGGGTATAAAGCTGGCGCACGTTGCGTATGAAAATCACCTGGAACGGCGACATCAGAGAAGGTGTCTGCGCACGATCCAGCACTTCAAAAATCGAAGTCGTAGTCAGATCGAGATCGGAAAGGCAGAAGTCGCGCAGGTCTGGCGGCACAAACCCCTTCAGCACGGCGGCCCGGCAGCGATCAAGCAGAAACACCTCATCACCAGCCAGCACATATCCGGGACGCAACTGCCCTTGCCCGGCCGCAGCAGCCTCAACCTCGGCTACAAAACGGGCCACGGCGCTGAATCCCGATCCCCAACGCCCGCCGCTCATATCAAAAGCCCCCTGATAGCGTTGTTCGCGGCGCGGCGGATGACTGCCATTTCCATGCGGCTCCAGAATACCGCCCCGGGGCCTGTGCAGGCAGCTTGGAAAACCGGTCAGGAATCAAGAAGAGTTAACGTGCCGGCCTCAGGCGAAGAGAAATCAAAGGGAAGAGTAGTCGACGATCCGGGAACATCCCTCTTTCTCGGCAAATTTGGCAGCCCTTACACCGATGCCTCCAGCTAGAAAGCGTAGAATTCGCGCGACGTGACTTGGGGTGACATCAGGGTGATTGTCGGCGATTCGGCAGAACCAAAAAGAAAGACACACATGCTGGTATATTCTTCTGGCATTGAATTTGAAGGTTTGTGTCGATCTCGCAATTCTAAGACCCGGCGAGGGAAGGGGTTCTCAATGATGAGCACGGGAAGCATGAGGCGCGAACTTCATTGTTACTGGAAGCTGTTGCTTGGGTTGACCTGTCGCATTGTCGGAGCGACGGCATTGCTGCTTGCAGCGAATCAAGTACGGGCGAACGCGCAGCCCGCAGTGCCCGCATCGCAGACGGCGCTCCCGGCGGCTTCGGCACTGGATATTACCGGGACCTGGCAGGGAACACTGCATTTCCCCAAGACAGACCAACATCCCCCAGTCGATCTTCGGCTCGTGGTAAAGATCTCAAACACAGATGCTGGAGTCTTGGAGGCCTTGTGGTACAGCATCGATCAGAGCCCTCAGAGCGTTCCCATGGCGACGATATCGTTTCAGAATGGTGTGCTGAAGTTCAAATCATCGTTGATCGAACGCAGCTATGAAGGGAAGATATCCGACGATGGGAAGTCGATTGCGGGGACCTGGATGGAAGGCACAACGCCGATTGTGCTGCCCTTGGAGCGCGCAACCAAGAGCACGGCTTGGGCAACCGATTCATCAAAACACTCGGTACAGTTTGTGACGGTTGAACCCGCTGTCAAGCTCGAGGTACTCGATTGGGGCGGGACGGGGCGCCCGCTGGTCCTGTTAACTGGGCTGGGGAATGATGCACATGTCTTCGACGGCTTTGCCGAAAAGCTGACGAACAAGTTTCACGTATACGGAATTACGCGCCGTGGCTACGGCGTGTCAGATACACCACCAGTGAGCGGAGATGCCTATTCGGCAAACCGGCTGGGCGATGATGTAGTTGCCGTGATCGACAAGCTGGGACTTGAGAAGCCGATTCTCGTGGGTCACTCGATTGCGGGAGAAGAGTTGAGCTCGATTGGGAGCCGCTTTCCAGCACGTGTCGCGGGGCTGATTTACCTGGATGCGGGGTATCCGTATGCCCTGTATGATGCCACGCGCGGAGACTTCGGACTTGATGGCAACGCGCTGCGCCAGAAGATGAAGGAGCTTTCGGTTGCGCAGAATCCGAGTGCGATTCGCGCCATCATTGCAGAGATGCTGGAGACCGATCTACCTCAGTACCAGAAAGACTTGATTGCCCGCCAAAAAGAGTTGGAAGGTCAACCTGACATTCCGAATCGACCTGCGCCAGATAAGAAGGATCGCCGCCGAATCAGCGCGGAGGCGATCATGGCGGGTGAGCAGAAGTACACCGACATCAAGAGTCCGGTGCTGGCGATCTTCGCCGATCCGCACAACATGGGTGGCGGCACGCTGACGGACGAAAAGCAGAAAGCAGCAGCCGCTCGTGACGCTGAGTTTACCGAGGGCCAGGCGAAAGCATGGGAGCGAATGGTGCCGACCGCGAAAGTGATCCGCATTC
>JADGNO010000300.1 GCA_017883405.1 Occallatibacter sp.
AATCGCTTCACCCGTGCGCTCATGTGCTCGACTTCGTTCATGCAATCCAGTCGCGTCACTTCCTGCGCAGGCTGCGTGTATCGGACCTGAGCCAGCCACCTCATGTAGCGCTCTGTCCACGCCTTCAGTCCCAGCGGTGGACGCTGACCTGTACGAAGAAGCAACTTGGTCAGCCGATGCCGTGCGCGCAGCTGATCCTGCTTGGCTGCCTCTCGTTGCCGGACAAGATCGCGCAATGCCTCGGAGTCTTCATCGGGAACCCACACCGCGGTCAGATCTCCGGAACGGTGACTGCGTGCCAGCTTCAACGCGTCCCGCCGATCGGTCTTCACACGGTCTCCTGGCTTCTTCGGAACCAGGCTCGGTGCCACCACCGCGCACTCAACACCCAACTGCGTCAGCTGCCAGTACAGGACGAAGCCTGTCGGTCCGGCTTCATAACAAGCGCGCAGATGCTCCGGCGAACCAAGCTTGCGAATCAACTTCCTGACCGAATCTTCCCGGTTGGCAATCGTTCCCAGGCTGCGAACCTCGCCATCCGGTTCAGCTACTGCTACGGCTATCGTTTCGGCATGGACATCCATGCCCAAAAATCGTAACTTCTCTCTCATGACCGGTTCCCTCCGCTTGTGGCTCTGGACTGGCGTTCTTAACAAACTCAGCCTAACCCACGACTAGCGCATCGAGCCGGTCACACCATAATGACTATCTTGCGGTAAACCTTCAATGCACCTGACCCACTTACCAGGTCCGCCTGCTTTTGCAAGTTGGCAGCTATTTGCTTTCTTTAACGACTGCGTATTCCTCCAGCAGGACCGCGACCAACACCGCTGTAGGGATGGCAACCGTGGCGCCGAGAATGCCGGCCATTGCGGAGCCGATCAATAACGAGACGAGCACCGCCAGGCCGGGGAGATTGAGGCGGTTCTGCATGATGCGCGGAATCAGGAAAGAATTCTCAATCCACAGATAGATGGCGTAAAACACCGCAACGCCAATCACGCTTCCCCACGAGTCGATTGATGCTGAAAGCAGCGCCAACGAGATTCCAATTGCTCCGCCCAGAACCGGAATCAGGTTCAGTGCGCCCATTAGGACTCCGAGCGCGTAGGCATAACGAACCTTCAGAATCACGAAGGTGAGGGTGCTGCAAATCCCTAGTATGAGCATCAGGCTGCCCTGGCCTACGAGCCACTTATCCATGCGGAGGCGCGCGCGCTGCAGCGTCATGTCGAGACGGTCGCGGCTGGCAAGTGGAATGAATGTCAGAAACCAGTCGTAAGCGTGCCTGCCCTCAAGGATGAAATAGACGGTCAGGATGACGCCCATTGCGATGCTGAAGAGCGCGCTCGCCCAATTCTTGATAGAAAGCAAAAGACCGGTCGCAGAATTGCTGATGACGCTCTGCACCTCCGCGCCGATGTTCCCGCCGAGAAAGCCCTGAAGAATCGGAATTCGGCGCAGGCGATCGATAAGCGCAGGAAGACGCGTAGGCATTTCGCGTCCGAATTCCTGAAGATCTCCGATGACTGGTGGCAGCGCAAGATAGCCGAAGCCCACAATCGCACCTGCCACAAGTAGCAGGAGGAACAGAATCGCCGATCCCTTGAAAGGGCGATAACGACCGACCCTGATACCGCTCGTCGCTGACACGAGCGGCGAAAGCACTACAGCAAAGAGAGCGCTGACGTAGAGGAGCACCAGCTCGTTGCGCAACACCCAGGCCAGGTAACACGCCAGGGCAAGCGCGAATGCAAAGACGATCCCCTTGCGAACACTTATCTCGGTTCTTTGCAGATCTGTCATTTGCAATTTTGGCTACTTGTCTCCATTAAGGATTTGGCCTGCGATTGCGCCAAGCAGCCCTCCGCCAACACCTGCTGCTGCCGTGTTGCGCGAAGATTCGCCGTGCGGAATGTACTCGTAGATTTTATGCGCAAGTCGCGAAATGGGCAGCGTCTGCAACCACACTCTTCCTGGTCCCTGCATTACTGCGAGGAACAGGCCATCGCCGCCGAAGATCACGTTGCGAATGCCCGGAACGGTGGTGATCTGGAATCCTACCGAAGCCTGAAAAGCGCCTACGTGGCCGGGATGAACACGCAGCACTCCGCCAGGCGCGAGATCCTTAACGATGAGCTCGCCGCTGAGCTCGAGCCACGCGGTCCCCTGCCCGCTCAGACGCTGCAGCAGAAATCCATCGCCGCCGAAGATGCCGGCGCCGAGCGACTGCTGAAAACCTACGCCAATAGTGACCTGCGGAGTGGCGCAGAGAAAGCCGTGCCGGTGCACCATGAATTCCTGTCCGGGCACCACCTCTACCGGCACAATGTGGCCGGGAACTTTGGCTGCGAAAGCAACTTCGCCAGGCACACCGAAAGCCCGGTACTCAGTCATAAAAATGCTGCCGCCGCCTGCTACGCGTTTGAGAATTCCAAACAGTCCTCCGCCGCCACCCATCTGAGTGTGCGTCGCCATTTGAATGGAAGCTGTCATCCACGAGAGCTCGCCGCTCTCAGAAAATACGCTTTCGTTGGGGTCGAGCTGTATTTCCAGCACCGGCATTGTGGTGCCCTGAAGTTTGGCCTGCATAGGAAAGCCTCCTGTAATGCAACAGTGTACCCGCATCGGAGACAAATAAATGCTGGAAAGAAAATGAAAGTTGAAATTGAGGTCAGGACGGGTGGGCGGACCCGGAGACCGCGGCAGCGTCCGGGGCCTCGCCACCCCGCTCTCGCCACAGTGTCAGGCCCGCCTGCGCCCGTGGGTTCCCGTTACCTAGCCGATAACAGGTCTGTTTATTTTTAATTTTCACTTTCCTCGGTCTGTACGTTGTGTGCCTTCGCTAGTTTCTGGATCGCCTGAAGGTGCTGTTCGATGACCGGCGCGTCGGTTTGCGCTGTTCGCTGCACGTTCGGGTCCTGCGATGTTTCCGATGCCTGCTTGAAGCTCTTCACATCTTTTTCGTGAGCCCTTTCAATGGTGCGAATATATTCTTCATCGAATTGATGTCCGGATAGCGTTTGCAGCTTGGCAATCTCCTGCTTGCTCTTCTTATCTGGTCCCTTAGGTTGGCTTACATCAAGGTGCTTGGCGAGCGGAGTGAGTTGGTCGTCGAGTCGCTTGCGATTTTCGACCATCTTCTGCGCAAGATGTTTGACGTCGTCACTCTGCGATTTCTCCTGGGCCATTTGCCCCAGCTGCACTTCTACAGCGTCGCTTTCAAACATCTGCCTGATAAAGGCTTGGTCTGCCATCGAGGGCTGGTTGCCCGGCGTCGCGTTGGGCATGGATTCGGGCATTGGTTGAGCGCCCGGAGATCCAGGCGCGTTACCTGGAGTGGGTTGCTGCATGCCGCCGCCGGGCGCCATTCCTCCGGGATCCTGGGCGACAACCATTGCGCCTGAGAGCAGGACTCCCGCGGTCAAAAGCAACAACTTGCTATTTGCGCGCTGTGCAATCATTCGGAACTTCCTCCCTTCCCGCAAATTGCGGAAGTTGGATTTAGCCCGGCGTTCGCGAATATAGCGAATTTTCGCCATACGTGGCCGGGGCGCTTCAGCCAACGTACGATGCCCCGCGCAGCGAAGCGAGTTGTCCCTGATGAATAGGTAATATTCGAAGATAGTTTTATGGACTTGTTGCGCAAGGTTCTACCAGGCCAACAATTCATCGCCTGATGAGGGTGAAAGAAATGTGACTGGCGGCGGAGACGGCGGCAGCGAATCGGCGAAGCATTGGATTGTTTCGGGGCCCATTTGCCGCGCGAGCACAAGTGCCTGCTCCGCCTCACGAAGCACGACGACGGGCGAACGACCCAGGCTGTTGGCCAAGCCAAAACATGCGGAGAGGCGAACGGATTCGCGGCCTACCCGGAAGGGCAGGCTGAATACATCCAGGCGCAATCGCTCTGCGAGCATCAGTGCGTTGTTCATGCCGCAACCGGGAAGCACGATCAGAAATTCATCTTTACCGAGGCGCCCCAGCGCGTCGTAGCTGCGCAGCAGTCGCGCAGTGCGCACAACTATCTGGCGCAATAATTCGTCGCAAGCTTCGGCGCCCAGGCGGGAATTCCAATGGCCGAAGTCGTCAATATCAAACAGCAGAATGCAGAGGGCATTCTTCAGGCGCTGCACGCGATCGGTTTCCCTAAAGAGTATGGCGAGCAAAGCTTCGCGGTTGTACACACCAGTGAGCCGGTCGAGTTGCGCATTCGCCGTGGCGGCATCGCGCAAGGATTCGAGATCCTGCGCAATACGGTGTGTGCTCAGCACGAGGTCGAATCGCAGCCGCCAGTAGGAAGGCTCGGTGGAGCGGAGAATGATGTCATCAATCACGCCTTCGTGCAATCGGTCAGCCCATTCACGGGTCACAGAACTGGTAATGAGAACGATTGGGAAACGCTTGCCTGCAGGGTCTGCGAGAACAGACGCGAGCAACTGACCGATGGGGACGCCGGGCAACTTGTCGTCCAGCACGGCGAGTGCGGGAGCATGATGCGCGTTCATTGCCTTAAGTGCGGACTCGGCGGAGAGCACGACTTCAACACGGCCCCCCGCGGCCACAAGAACCGGCTCGAGGTCGGCGAGCAATGCAGGTTCATGCGAGGCAAGCAGAAATGTGGGAGGGTTTGTGACGAGCATCTGTGAGAGCCTCCTTAATGGATGCATCGGCACAGATTAAAAAAAATTGAGGGGAATTAGCGAGTTTCTTAGAACGCCGTAATCACCGAAGTGCTGCCAAAGGTAATGGTGGCCTTTGCACAGCACCTGGCCATCCCGGCGCTTAATCTTATGCAGGAATTAAGTACGGGCTGAGGCCCGTACCCTTCTCCCAGGTTGCACTAGTCGACGAAATCGACTTTAGGTTCAATGGGAATCACGCCGCGCTCATATCCCAGGTCGAGAAGTTTGCGAATGGCATCGCGCCCGTCTTGACCGTAGTCGAGTGTGCGCTCGTTTACATACATGCTGACGAAACGGCTGGCGAGGGTCGTGTCAAGATCGCGCGCAAACTGCATGGCATACTCAAGGGCCTGCTCGCGATGATCGAGCGCGTGCTGAATGCTGTCGCGCAGCGCTTTTGAGATAATCTTGTGCTTGTCTGCGCCGAGTGAGCGGCGAATGGCATTGCCGCCGAGCGGCAGAACCAGGCCGGTTGTTTCCTGCCACCAGATGCCTAAATCGAGAACCTTGTAAAGTCCGCTGGTGTTGTAGGTAAGTTGGCCTTCGTGAATGATAAGTCCGGCGTCATAGGTTCCGGCAAGAATGGCAGGAATGATTTTGTCGAAGGGTACGGTTTCCGTTTCAACATTGGGATTAAAAACTTTAAGTGCCAGGTAAGCCGTAGTCAGGGTGCCGGGGACGGCAATCTTAATATTGTCGAGATCGGAGAGCGATAACTTGCGGCTGGACACGATCATTGGACCGTACCCCTCACCCACGCTGCCGCCGCAACCCATGATGGTGTAGTTGTCCTGCACGTAGGGGTAGGCATGAAAGCTGATGGCGCTTACGTCGTAAAAGGCTTCTTCGCGGGCGCGGCGATTGAGAGTTTCAATGTCGCAGAGGGTGTGGCTAAACCGATAGCCAGGTACGCGGATTTTGTTGGTCGCCAATCCATAAAACATAAAGGCGTCGTCAGAGTCGGGGCTATGAGCAATGGAGATATCGATAATGCCATCGATGACGGCTTGTTCGGTTTGATTCGTGGTGGCCACAGGGGTGGAGTCCTTTCAGAGCACTTACAAAAAGCAGGTGAACAATTGTTAGATGCAACTAAGTGTTAAGAACGCGATAACGTCGCAATCCAGATGCAACCAAAGCCGCGGCGGCGATTTTAAGCAGGTCGCCGGGGATGAATGGAGCCACAGCGGTCGCCAGAATGGTTTGCGCACCGGCGTGAGCGAAGAGGTTGAGCCAAAGCGCACCGCAAGCCAGGATGACGCCACTGCCAACGGCGGCGCTGAGCGCAGCACCGGTGACACCGCGATCAACCCGCCGCCAGAGTATCGCCGTAATCGCGGCGGCCAAAGGGTACGACAGCAGATAGCCGCCCGTGGGTCCGAGCAAATGGGCCAGGCCGCCGAGCGCCGGCACTGGAGCGAAAACCGGCAGGCCGAGCGCACCTTCAGCCAGATAAGCAACCACGGCTCCGGCAGCCAGGCGGGGCGACAAGAGGAGCCCAATCAGCAGAACGGCGAAGGTCTGCAGGGTGAGCGGAACGGGCGTGAAGTAGAGCGGCAGGGCAATGTGGGAGCAAATAGCCAGCAACAGGCTGCTCGCGACGACGATCCCAACTCTGCGAACCCAGGCTGCCGGCCTGCTGGCTGCTCCGGTAACGATCGGTGCCGATAATTCGTTGCTCAAGAGAATTCCTCCGGAGATGACTGGATCACTTCAAATCCCAAAAGTTCGCGGTGCTTCCCGGATTGGGAACCACTTTCAAACCCCTTGCAGGCGTTCAAGGCTCAATTTCCAAATCTATGTCATGGGCCTCATGCGAAGCAGGCGGCTCGTTCCGCAACTTCTTACGCTGGAGCCAGATATGGCGCGTAAGAGCTCCTGCGACAAACAGGAGCGCCCCCAGGGAAACGAGAAGGCCAATCATTAACCAAAGCATAGTTGCGAACCAACCAAGAATATCAGACGGCTTCGAGCGCTCATACCGGGGCGGTAGCAAATGGAATGACAATTGGAGCCGCCAAAAACGAGCCAGAGGTCTCGAAACGGGTCTATGATAGGAACGCCATTGGGTTGCGGCGATTTGCCAACCAATGACGTCTATAAGTTAGTGGGTGCTTTATCCGAGTGAACGCGCCGGCTTGGACTTGCGGGTTGACGGTTCGAACGAATTAGACCTGACCAAGCAGCCGGGACCGAGCGCCTAACCAGTACCTGCGCATAGCAGCAGAAAGGGGTTTTCCCCATGAGAAGTCGCCTGGCATTTCAGCTCGCATTCGCTGGCATGTTGGTTTTGCCGGTCACAGCATTTGGCGCCGATACAACAACCGCCCCGCCGGTTACACGGGCGCAGATTGTCCGCCTCAGCCTTGTCGAAGGTGACGTGCGCATTGCGCGCGACGAGCAGCAGGGTCAGGCCAAGAATGCGGACTGGGAAAAGGCGATCAGCGGCCTTCCGCTCGAATCTGGATTCAGCCTGGCGACCGGCGATGGGCGCGCAGTGATTGAGCTGCAGGATGCCTCGACGCTGTACATGGGGCCGAACTCGGTTCTGGTGATGAACGATCTGACGACGACTGGCAACGCGCCCAACACTGAGATAGGTTTGTTGTCGGGAACCGTGACTCTTCACGTTCATTCGATCTTTGCCGGGGAGCATTTTATTCTGCGCACGCCTACGGATACGATGGCTGTGCCCTATCCCGATCGCAATGACGTTCGTGTGACCGCCTATATGGATGCCCTGGCCCTTACACCTCTCACGGCGGGGACGATAATGCCGAGCAAGACTGGTGTTCAGACCAGTGACGCGGGCCAGACTCTCTACTATCGCGCAGGAAAACCCGTGACCATTGCCGACAAAGGCGACCAGGCAGCCATGGCAGACTGGGACAAATGGGTGGCCGTCAAGTACACGCAGCGCGTTGAAGCCTATTCGACCCTGATGAAGGAGACGGGCCTGAAGACATTGGTTCCGGGCCTGGAATCGTTGCAGGGCAAGGGCAAGTTTGTCGATTGCGGCGAATACGGCAAGTGCTGGGAACCTCCGGCGCCTGCTGCAGCTGAAGCGCAGGCAAACCATCCGGCTGGAGCATCTGCTCTTACGGCGTCAACGGATTCAAATGCCGGAGGCGGCTCATCAACGCAGCCGGTCATCATCCACAAGACATCTTTAGCATCGGTTCAAAACACCGGCGGCATGGGCGGAGGCCTGGGATTCGACTCCTACTTCCCCTGCGGACCTGATTCGTACTACTACCGCATGATGATGTACCAGAACGGCGGCATGATGCCGATGGGCTATGGCATGGGCGGGTACGGAATGGGTGCATACGGCGGAATGGCCGGTTACGGGGGAATGGGCGCTTACGGCAGCGTGTATGACCCCTGGAACTGGGCTGTCTGTCACTCCGGCAGCTGGATCTTCCAGGACATGCGCTATCTGTGGGTGCCGGGCAGCCAGATTCAATATCAGCCGCCGGTGCAATATGTTAAGTGGGGTAATAAACAGGGCTTTGTTCCAATTCATCCGCACGACGTAGCAGGGCAGACTCCGGTGAACCTGCAGAACGGCATTATCGCTCGCGGCAAGAATTCGCAGATTGCCGGTCCGATCAGAATTGATAACAGCAGCCCAGTGAAGATTCTCAATTCACCCCCGCGCGGTTTCAGAGAAGGCTATTCCATCTCCCTGGCAAAGAGCGATTCGCCGCACATGATGGGCCGCATGGTGGGAGTGGATGGCGGCCAGAAGTCGCCGATCCAGGGCAACGCGCGCTCAGTGCCAATCTCGTTCGATCACGAATCGCGTAGCTTTATGGTGGCGCGGCCGGTTGGCGGCTCCAATACCAGAACCGTAAACGAGCCGGTTGGCAGCTTCCTGGCGCGTTCAGGAACAGGCGGCTTTGGCGGACCGGTGGGTTACCACCCAGGCGTTGAAGCGGGTGGACGCGGCAATATGGGCGCTCTCAACGGAGGCAGCGGCGGCCAGTTCCACGGCGGCGCGGTGTTTAACGGTGGAGGCCAGCGAGGCGGCGGAGAGATGGGCGGCAACGGCAACTTCGGTGGCGGTGCACGTTCGGCAGGCGCTTCGCCAAGCGGTGGTGGTGGCTACAATGGCGGCGGAGGTGGTGGCGGTGCAGCACCCTCCGGTGGCGGTGGCAGCTTCGGCGGCGGTGGTCACTCGGGTGGTGGCGGCGGCGGTAGCATGGGTGGCGGCGGCGGTGGCGGTAATATGGGTGGCAGCGGTGGCGGAGGCGGCCACGCATCTCCAAGTCACTAAATATCCAGTACGCGTTCTGAAGGCCGAGGGTCCGCATGGACCTTCGGCCTTTTCATTTCCAGATAGCGTCTTCAGGCCGGGTGAATGCTGGCCTGTAGCCAGTCGAGGTAGGCGTGGCTCCCAGACTCTACCGGCAGAACCAGAAATTCCGGCGTCTGGTATGAGTGCAGCTCGCGCAATCGGGCTTCGAGCGCCGGTAACTTGTCGAGCGAAGTTTTAATCATCAGCATCGTCTCATTGGACGTTTCGATCTGGTCATGCCAGCGGTAGATGGAATGGATTGCGGGCAGCAGGGTTGCGCAGGCGGCCAGCCGCTCCTCCACAAGAGTGCGGCCAATTCGGTTGGCTTCCTCAGCGCTGACGACGGTAGTCATAACTATGCGAGCGGACAACGCAGGTTCGAGCATGAGTCCCTCCAGCATAAAAACAAATCTCCAAAACACTCTACGCCGGATTTGGAACCGTGGAGCATTCCGTTTGTAAGACAGATGCGGTATTCCGAAAGGGGAAAAAACCTCGTGCGCGAACGTGCCTGCTTGCTGTTCCCGGTGCGGTAGGGCAGTATGGAATTTGCGGCTTGTGAATTTGTAACTCGTGGAGTAAGCGATGAATTCATCAATCAAGTTTGGAACTTCAGGATGGCGCGCTATTGTGGCCGAGGAATTTACCGTGGCCAACATTCGTCTGGCCGTGGCTGGAATTGCGGCCTACGTCAAGTCGCAGCCCCAGCCGCATCGCGTGCTGGTGGGGCGCGATCCGCGCTTTCTTGGAGAAAGCTTTGTTGCTGAAGCAGCGCGCGTTCTGGCCGGCGCGGGTGTTACGCCGATTGTGATTCCTGAAGCCGCACCCACTCCAGCGATTGCACATGCCGTGGGGACGCTCAAAACCACGGGCGCAATCAACTTCACCGCTTCTCATAATCCGCCGGAGTACAACGGGATTAAATATTCGTCTCCCGATGGCGCGCCTGCGCTGCCGGAGGTGACCAGGCAGATTGAAGCCGCCATTGCTGCGTTGCCTGAAGGCTACGTGGTTCCCAAAGCGGAGCCACCTGCCGGAGGATTTGAAACCACAGAGGTGAAGCCGGCATTTCTCAAGCGGCTTGGCGAGCTGGTGGATCTGAAAGCGATCGCCAAATCGGGCATTAAAGTGGTCTACGACCCGTTTTGGGGCGCGGGGCGCGGATACAGCTCCGATCTGTTGCGCGACGCTGGTGTAACGGTTGCAACGGTGCACGATTATCGCGACGTGCTCTTTGGCGGCCACGCGCCGGAGCCGGATGATCACTTGCTGGGCGATGCAAAAGAAAAGATGCGTGAGATTGGCGCGGCAATTGGCATTGCAACTGACGGCGACGCCGACCGCTTTGGAATTGTTGACGGCGACGGAACGTTCATTCAGCCAAACTACGTAATTGCGCTGCTGCTGGACTACCTAGTGGAAACGCGCGGCTGGCGCAATGGCGTGGCCAAGAGCGTGGCAACAACCAACCTGATCAATGCCGTTGCAGAACATCACAACGTGCCGCTGTATGAAACGCCGGTCGGGTTCAAGTACATTGGCGAGCTGATTCTTGAAGACAAAATTGCAATCGGCGGAGAAGAGTCCGCCGGCCTTACCATTCGCGGCCACGTGCCGGAAAAGGATGGAGTGATCGCGGGCCTGTTGGTGGCGGAAATGGTGGCCACGCGCGGCAAGAGCATCGGCGCGCAATTGAACGAGCTGTTTGCCAAGGTTGGTTCCTTCTACCCGGTTCGAGAGAACTTCCACTTGACCCCGGAGGTGAAAGCCGCGTTCACTGAGAAGTTGAAGACTGATCCAACGGAGCTGAGCGGCCGCAAGGTGGTCAAGGTTGTTCGAACGGACGGCCTGAAGCTGATTCTCGAGGATGGATCGTGGGTCTGCTACCGGCTTTCCGGTACAGAACCGGTTGTAAGAGCCTACACAGAGGCACGCAGCGAGCACGATATGGAAGCTCTGAAATCGGCCGCTGAAAAATTTGTATTGAGCTAGTCCTAAACCTAGACGGAAGTAATGCCAGATCAGAAACTGCAATTCGAAACGCCCACGCCGACCGTCGAGCCGCTTTCAAAGCGCGAACGGATGATTGAGCTGGCCAGGCGCGGTTGGCGCCAGGTGGGGACAGCGGTGGCCGTGCTGCTGGCCGCCCTGCTGATGTGGCACGTGATCAATGGCAAGCATGGCCTCTCCGTGTGGCACCAGAATCATACCCAGGACCGCGAACTGCAGAAACAGATTAACGACATCCAGCAGGAAAATGCGCAGATGCGCAAGCAGATCGATCGGCTTAAGTCCGACCCTGACGCCATTGAGCATGAGGCTCGCGAGAAGCTCCATTACGCGAAGCCTGGCGAGGTGATCTACGCCTTGCCTGATGTGCCGCTGACTCCGCCGCAGACTGGAAAGTGAGAGAAGCTCCCAGCTGGTTTCTTACTGCTGAAGCCTGATGGCTGACAGTTGAGGGCTGTCTTAAAAATCCACATGCACCCGAACTGAAGGAACATACAACGGTCCGCGGTCGCGGTTGTAGCCGGGATTGTCGATGAATGAACCGCCGGCCATTGCGAAGAATCCGCGCCACAGATGCGCGTTGTAATACCACTCCAAAATGTTCTCGCGCCCATAGTTCAAATTGCCGTCGCCCAGCAGAAAACCGCTGCCGCCGTAATGCAGATAATTCTGGTGGTCGCGCTTGATGGCATTGGAGACAAATGCAACTCCGGCCTTATCGTTAGGCCGAGACCATAGGCTCCCTTTGTAATCGCCGCCGACCAGAAACGTCTGCGCAACTTCTGTGTATGCGAAGGACTCGTTACGGTCGTCATTCCAACCGAAACGCGCGAACAGGCGCAGGCTGTCCGAAACTTCCTGCTCAGTGTTCAAGCCGAAGCCATACTTTACGGCGCCAAAGCGCTCGGTCTGCAGCACATCGGGAACCGCGACTTTGCCGGCGAGGAACTGCTGCACGGACTGGCGGTAGTTGCCCATGTGCGCATTGTTTACGTAGCTGAGAACGCGCACTGCGCCGGGACGCTTGAGCTGCGCTGAAAACAGTCCCTTGCGCAATTCGAATTCCCAGTCTTGCCCGTGGGCTCGGCTGATGGCCCAATCGAGATCGAGACCGTTGGCCACCACAGGCATGGCGGCAATCGCGTAGCGCGCGGACCAGGTGCGATCGTCGTATTCAAGGACTCCGGCGACAGTGTAGCCGCGCGTGTCGGCGGCGTAATCCCACGCGCCGTTATTGTCGATGGTCCAGTTGGTGAACTGCAGATGGCTGTCGGTACCTATGGAATTGATATCGAATACGTCGGGCAGGCCCATTTTGCCGATGCGAATTTCAAAGCGGCGCGCAGGCACCTTGTTTGCAAGCGAAAACGGACCACGGGCCTGGTCGATCATTTCGTCTGTGAGGCCGATGATCTGGTGGATTTCACCGCGCGCCAGGTACGGAGCGGTGCTAAGCGTAGGGTTCCGCACTACGTCGAGATTGGTAACTCCCGCCAGCCCCAAAGCCTGCGAGATGCCACGCCCCCCCGCATTCTCAAAATCGACAATCAGGTCGGTGTTGTAGCGCCTGTTTGCTTTGAGCTGGTAACCGAGAAACAGGGTCGCAACCTCTGAGGCTTTGGTTTCGAATGTACTCCGCAGGCTGTTCGCACCTTCATAAGGCGAATGAAAATGACCGTGCATTTGAAAAATGCTGTTGGCCTGACCGGAAACCCAGTAAGGTGCGCTCTCAGAGTGCGGCGCCATGGTTAGAATTGGATCAGCCAATGCTCCTGGCGCCTGTTGTTCCACTGGCTCTTGAGCGATGGCCAGTTTTGCCGCGGAAGCAAGCAGCACCAATGCGCACACCAGGACAGCCGAATTGGAGCGCTGCAAAAGCATGTTGAGGAATGGGGAACGGCACATCTACAGCAATTCTAGCATTAACGTATGTTAATGCATTACATTCACATGAATTAAACAATTCTGCCCGGCTTGTCGTCGATTCTACCCTGCAGATCGCGTGGTTATCGTTGATTGCGGCGTCATTAGCATTGCTTCAGGGTCGTGAGTTCCCCGTCCGGCGCAATGCCCAGAAATTGCTGAAAAACTTCGTTCGACAGAAGCCGTCCCCTGGGCGTCAGGCGGACAAGGCCATTGGCAAAGGTCAATAGCTCGTCCTTTTCCAACTCTCTAACAACGTGTAGAGCCGCCCCGACGTCCCTGGCGCCAAATTCGCATTCAAGTTCTGCAACCTGCACACCGGCGTTCAGCCGCAAACCGAGAAACCACGCTTCCTCATGCTGGCTGACTGGAGAAAGCCACGCGGTTTCCGGATGGTCTTCGCCAGCAAGGTAGGCGGTAAGGTCATCGGTATTTGACGAGCGCAAAACGTAGCCCAGGTCCTCGGCATCGCGGTCTTCAGTCGCAGCCCGCAGCATGGACGAAGCATCGAGTCCGAGTCCAAGGTAGGGCCGCCGCTGCCAATAGCGCAGGTTATGGAGCGATTGAAAACCCGGCCGGCTGAAATTTGAAATCTCATATTGGATCAGGCCTGCTGCAGCCATTACTTCAATAGCGCTCTCATACATGCGCGCGATCGTTTCATCGGAGGGGACAAGCTCTGCATGATAGCGAGCGCCGCCCGCCAGCATCTCGCGGCCCAGGCGGGAGTCTTCATCCACTTCAAGCATGTAAATGCTGGCGTGGGGAACAGCCGATTCGGTCAGCACTTGCAGCGATTCCTGCCAGGATGCAAGAGTTTGTCCCGCGAGGCCGGCAATCAAATCGACGTTCAAGTTGGTGATTCCGGCGGCGCGCAAGCGGCGGAGATCGTCTGCCACAATGGCACGACTATGCAGGCGGCCGCTTGAATGCGCCTCGCGGTCGATGAACGACTGCACCCCGAGACTGACGCGGTTTACTCCGGCTGCAGCCAACGCGGCGAGTGTTCCATCTGCAAGTTGCCCCGGCGCGCACTCTACCGTGATCTCGGCGCGCGGGTCTACGTCAAACCCCTCACCGATGGCTGCGAAGAGCCGCGCAATCAGTTCCGGAGCCAGCAGACTTGGCGTGCCACCGCCGAGATAAATGCTATCGACCGTACGCGGCAGAACGACGCCTGACTGCCTGGCCCTTTGGCCCGCGGATGCCAAATCGGCGATGATGCGGTCTACATAACGAGCGTGCTCGCTGGCCGGGTAAACCCCTGAAGCGAAATTGCAGTACGTGCATTTCGACCGGCAGAACGGAACCGAAATATAAATTCCCAGCGCCTTGTCACGGTCAACTGCCATAAGGAGATTGTTTCACGGTTTCGAGAGCGCCCGGCAGCGCGCATCTATAACGAAGCGTGCAATCATTGAACTAGGAGGACCGTTTGAAGACTTGGCCGTTTTTCGGCTTGTTCGTTATCCAAGTTATCCTGCTACTCGCCCACTGGTTTCTATTTCACACATGGATTGAGTTTTGGGATGCTCCGAGCGCAGCCGCAGTGCTGATGCTCAGGATGACGCTGCTGGTGCTCGCATTCAGCTTTGTGTTCGCCGCGCTGCTCAGCTTTAAATACTCCAACGCGCTGGTGACGATTCTTTACAGGTTCGCGGCAGCGTGGCTGGGATTTCTGAATTATTTATTTTTTGCCGCATGCCTGAGCTGGGTGGCCTGGTATGTGTGGGCAGCGATCAAGGTGAGCACTGACCCGCAAGCTGCACGCCCATGGATCGCGGGCACGCTTGCGGCGGTTGCGATCGTCGCAGGCGTTTACGGCATGCTGAATGCTCGCGGCATTCGCACTCGCAAGATTTCAGTAACCCTGCCGGGATTGCCGGATAGCTGGCGCGGCCGCCGCGCCGTGCTGATGAGCGACATCCACCTGGGCCATGTCAACGGAGAAAAGTTCAGCCGGCGGCTGGTTGCGATGGCACGCGCTCTAGAGCCAGACATCGTTTTCATCCCCGGCGACCTGTTTGACGGAACTGAAGTGGATTTAGATCATCTGGTGACTCCCTTCAAGGAACTCAATGCGCGCTTCGGCACTTTTTTCACAACGGGTAACCACGAAGAGTTTGGCGGGACAGCAGAGAAAGTTCGCGCGGTAGCGCGAGCCGGAATGCGCGTGCTGCAGAGCGAAAAGATCCTTGTGGATGGTCTTCAAATAGGAGGCGTGCCGTGGGGCGACTCGCTCTCTCCCATCCGCCTGCAGGCCGTGCTCGACAAAATGCAGTTCAACCCTGAAGAAGCCAGCATTCTGCTGAATCATATGCCCAGCCGGCTGCCGATCGTTGAACGCGCGGGCGTCAGCCTGCAGCTTTCCGGCCACACTCATGGGGGACAGGTGTTCCCGTTTACGTGGATGACGCGCCGCGTGTTTGGCCGCTTTACCTATGGCCTGCACCGCTTTGGCGCGCTGCAGGTATACACATCTACCGGCGCAGGAACGTGGGGCCCGCCGATGCGCGTGGGAACACATCCTGAGATCGTGTTGATTGAGTTCATCTAAAGGTGTTCTGATGGTTGTTCTGGATTTCGATTGCTTTTGTTCGAAAGAGGAAATGCCATGGAACGATCGAACGTACGTCTTATTGCGTCTGTACTTTTAATTCTTATGAGCTTGGCAGCAAGCACTGTGTGGGCTCAGCAGGCGAACCAGCCCAAGCCTGCGGGCCCCGATCTGAACTTTCCTACTATTTTGTACGGCGCGGCTTATTACAACGAGTACATGCCCGGCGACCAGGGTGCGCGGCTTGAGAAAGACGTTGCCTTGATGAAGGCCGCGGGACTGAACGTGGTGCGCATGGGCGAATCCACCTGGAGCCTGTGGGAGCCGGAAGACGGCCAGTTCGATTACGCATGGATGGACCGCATCGTAGACGCGATGAGCAAAGCGGGCATCAAGGTCATTCTCGGTACGCCTACATATTCGATTCCGGCGTGGATGGCGCACCAGCATCCCGAAATGCTTGCGCGCTACTCTGACGGACGCCCGAACTCATATGGCATGCGCCAGAATATGGACACCGACTCACCGGCGTACCGCTTTTATGCTGAGCGGCTGATCCGGCATATTGTTGCGCACTACAAAGACAATCCAAACGTGCTCGGCTGGCAGCTCGATAACGAAACGTCAAGCTACAATGCCGCCAACAACGATGTGTTCATCGGGTTCCAGCACTATCTTGAAAAGAAATTTGTGACGCCTGAAGCGCTGAGCAAGGCATGGTTCCTGAATTACTGGGGCCAGAATTTGCACACGTGGGAGGACCTGCCCATTCGCGATGGAGCACAGAGCACCGGCTACAAGCTGGAGTGGTCGCGCTGGAGCCAGATGCGCGTAACGGATTTTCTGCGCTGGCAGGCTGAGCTGGTACGCGAATGCGCGGGAGCCGGCCAGTTTGTAACCACTGACTACGGCGGCATGATGCACGCCGATGTAAACGAAGAGGCAATTGCCTCGTTCCTCGATATTCCTGCCGACAACATTTACCACGCCACGCAAGATCACTATGACGGCACCCTGCAATCAATCCAGGGCGACTTTACGCGCTCACTCAAGCACGGCAATTTTCTGGTAACTGAAACCAACGCGCAAACAACGGGCTGGAGCTCTGCATCGCAATTTCCACCGTACGACGGGCAGATGCGCGAGGATGTATACACGCACATTGCCAACGGCGCCGACATGGTGGAGTACTGGCACTGGGCCTCGATTGCGGCCAACCAGGAGACCTACTGGAAGGGCGTGCTGTCACATGATTTGGAGCCGAATCGTCCTTACGCCGAGGTGAGCCGCACTGCGCATGAGCTTGAAAAGATCGGCCCGCATCTCGTCGGTTTAAAGATTCACAACGATGTTGCTATCTTGTGGAGCCGCGATTCACTGAACGCAATAAGCCAGATGCCGTTCTCATCGAACGCGGCGATGCCGGGGCAGTCGGGGCGCGCAAGTGCAGACTACGCTTCGCTGGTGCGGCAACTGCACAATTCTCTTTATCGGCTTAACGTGGGCTCTGATTTTGTGTTCCCGGAGAGTACGAACCTATCGCAATACAAACTGCTGATTGTTCCAGCACTGTATATCTCTGACGATGCCCTGTTGCAGAAGATTTCTGACTACGTGAAGAACGGTGGGCACGTAGTGATGACCTTCAAGAGTGGATTCGCAAATGAGAACGCGGCCGTGCGCTGGGTGCGTGCGCCGGGACCGCTGCGTGAAGCGGCGGGATTCAGCTACCAGGAATTTTCAAATCTTGAGAAACCGCTGGCGCTGAAAGGCGATCCTTTCAACGCGGGGCCGGACGACCAGGTGAGCTACTGGGCCGAGTTCCTGATGCCGGAGCATGCAACGGCGCTGGCCGATTACGATCATCCTTTCTTTGGCAAATGGCCTGCGATCACGGAGAACAGTTTCGGCGCCGGCACGCTGCTGTATGAGGGGACTTACCTATCTGATGGTCTGCAAACCGCGGTGCTGAAAACTGAGTTGGGCAAGATCGGCCTTGCAACTGCGGACCAGCAGTTGCCCGCGGCCGTGCACGCTCAACACGGCGTGAACCGGCTCGGCAAACGTGTGCATTACTACTTCAATTATTCAGGCGCAGATGTAAAGATTCATTACACATACGGCGCCGGCACAAATCTGTTGGACGGTAAAGCTGTTGCGGCGCAGGCCGATTTAATAATTGCACCATGGGATTTAGCTATCATTGAAGAATAATCAGGAGAAAATATTTTGAGTGATAATATACCGCCGTTCCAACTGGGTGCGGATAACGTAATCCGCACCCATCTGACCGGATTCGGCCTTTTGACGAATCCGCGCCTGAATAAGGGCACTGCGTTTACTGAGGAAGAACGCGATGCTTTTGCGCTGCATGGTTTGCTGCCGCCACATATTGGAACGCTTGAAGATCAGCGTGAGCGCCGCAAGATTGCGCTCCACAATCGAGACACGAGCTTCGGCAAATACCGGCTGATGCGCGATCTGCAGGACAACGACGAGACTCTTTTCTACTCATTCATTGCCCACAACGTTGAAGAGCTGTTGCCCATTGTTTATACGCCGGCAGTCGGCGAAGGATGCCAGCGCTTTTCAGAGATATGGCGCAAGCCGCGTGGACTTTTTCTGAGTTATCCCAACGAAGCTCGCATTGAAAAAATATTGTCGCATCCACGCTACGACAATATTCGCTGCATCGTGGTCAGCGATGGCGAACGCATTCTTGGCCTCGGAGACCAGGGCGCCGGCGGCATGGGAATTCCGATTGGCAAGATGGCACTTTACACCGCGCTCGGCGGAATTCCACCGGAGCATTGCCTGCCAATCTTGCTCGACGTAGGCACCGATAACGAGTCGTTGCTCAACGATCCGATCTATATTGGCTGGCGTCACAATCGCATTCGAGGGCAGGAGTATGACGACTTTGTTGAAGCGTTCGTCTCGGCGGTCGAGCGACGCTGGCCGCACATCCTGCTGCAGTGGGAAGATTTTGCCGGCGTCAACGCCTCGCGTTTGCTTGAGCGCTATCGTGACCGGCTTTGCACTTTCAACGACGACATTCAGGGAACCGCCGCGGTTACGACGGCAACTCTGCTTTCCGCCGTACACGCCACCGGCAGGCCGCTGCGCGAACAGACGATTGCGATGTTCGGCTCTGGATCGGCTGGCATCGGCATTATTGAATTAATTATTTCTGCAATGAAAGAAGAAGGACTGAGCGAAGCCGAGGCTGGCAAGCGCATTTACGCATTTAATCGATATGGGCTGCTTGTTGAAGGCGGTAGAGGAATTCGTCCGGAGCAGGCGCACTTGGTGCGGAAGCGTGAAGACGTGGCCGGATGGCAGCTCTCAGGTGGAGAAGACATTTCGCTGCTCGATGTTGTGCGCAACGCAAAGGTGACGGTGCTGGCAGGGGTTTCTGCGCAAGCTGGCGCGTTTACTGAAGAGGTTGTGCGCGAGATGGTTCGGCACTTCGAGCGGCCAGTCATTTTTCCTCTGTCCAATCCCACGTCGAAATCGGAAGCGCTTCCTGCCGACCTCTTGCGCTGGACGGATGGCCGAGCGCTGGTTGGCAGCGGCAGCCCGTTCCCGCCCGTTGAAGTGAATGGCAAGATGGTCCGAATTTCGCAGATCAATAACTCGTATATTTTTCCCGGTCTCGCCCTGGGCATTTTGGTTTCGAAGGCGCGGCGCGTGACTGACAACATGATCATGGCCGCAGCCAGAACATTGGCTTCGCTGTCGCCCGCACGCAACGACAAGAACGAAGCGCTGTTGCCGCCTATCAGCGACTCACGCAAAGTTGGATTGATTGTGGGAGAAGCAGTGGCTCATCAAGCTGTCGCCGACGGCGTAGCGGATGCAGCAACCGGCGAGAGTATGAAGGAGAGGATCGATGCCTACGTGTGGGAACCGGTTTATCTTCCGTACGAGCGCGTCGATATGCCTCGTTGATCAGGCCACACCCGCTTCAGGTGGAACCTGTTCAAGCAAGCGCTTCCATGTCTTCTGATTTTTTCTGAAGCTGCGTTTCAGGTCCTCAAGAATGCGTTCGAAGTCCGCATTCGTGCGCAGGTTGTTCCACGCCGGATTCTTCTGGAACCAAGGATAATTCTCATTGCCGAGATAGATGGCGCGGCGAAGCCAGTGCAGCGCTTCGCTTGAATCACCTTCGACGGCAAAGTACGTGGCCAGTCGATAAGCCATCTCGCTGTCGGCCTCCGCTCCAGCCAGCGTGTCATCTTTTAATAGCGCAGCGGCGTGCTCGCGCTGGCCGGCTTGCACATAGCACAACGCCAGCGTCGGCACTGCAATACGCATCGACGCGTCGTCGTGCACAACACTCTCAAGCGTTTCGATGGCCGCGTCAATGTTCCCCATGCGCATTTGCTGGTACCCAGACGACGTGCGCAGCAACGGATGCCGTGGCTCTAGTGCCAAACCCTTTTCGAGCTCATCTCCCGCAAGCTCAATTTGGTTCTGGTAGTGATATACACGCGCGCGATGATTGTAGAGAATGGGCGCACTCGCAGGATTTAGTTTGAGGGCACGGCTGAAGTGCGCAAGCGCTTCATCGTACATGCCATCGAAACGGAGTGCAATACCCGTGACCATGTGCACATCCCAGTCGTTGGCATCGCTGGCGAGCAAATTAGCGATTCCGTGGCGTGCCGACTCCTTGTCGCCGCGCGACAGCAGCATGTAAATGCGGTATAGATTCGCTTCAGTCGACGCGGGATCGAGCTTGAGCGCTTCGTCAAACGCGCGCCGTGCGTGCATTACGTGAATCTGTCCGCCGAAGCCATGGCGCGCATACTGCAGCTCCGAAATACCGAGCCCTGTCCATGCCGGCGCAAAACGCGGCACGCCAAGCGTGATATTTGAAAGCAGAGCGTGCGCACGATCTAGGTCCGCACGCGAACCAGTACGCACCATAAATGAACTGAGGAGTGCGCGACCCTGTAAATATTTTTCACTAAGGGCGCCTGAGAGTGACGCCTCAACCTGGCCGGAGCGCGGCGAAGAACGCGGCGGATCAATCTGGTCGCCTGCTGACAGGCCATGCAGCGACGCGTAGACTTCATTAGAGATTTCTGTTTGCACGGCAATCAAATCGAGCGAGGTCACGCTGATGGCACCCCCGGCACGCACGCTCTGCGCAGCCACGTCGAGCAGTTGCCAGTTCAGATCGAAGCCGCTTTGCGATCGGAAGAAGTTGCCTGCGAGCACATATGAAACCAGCAGCTTTTGACCCACGGCAAGCGGGTCCATACTGGCAATCGGCAAGGGCATGAGCGCACTTGACGGCCGCACCACAAGCGCCGGAATGCGCGCCAGCCGAGCGGCAATGGCATCGGCAAGCGCGTAGCCATAGAGCGGCGCAACTTGAGTGGCGCCCAGATTTGTGAATGGCAGTACCACCAGCGAATTGGGCTGCGTACGCTCACCACCCGACTCGCGAAAACGCTCGGCCAGCATTGAAAGAATGCCTGTGGTGCGCTTTTCCGCCTCGGGACCGGTAGTAGGCAGGTTCGCCGCTGCTTCGCCGGGAATGACGCCCGTCTCAATCTGCAGCGCCTTCATCAAGGTCTTCAACGCTTCTCGAGCCTCGGCGGCAGACGCTGAACGCGCGCCGGGATTCTTCTCAAGACTTGCCGCAATAATGCTCTTCAATTCCGGCGAGATTCCGGGAACCGTTTCCGACAAATCAGGTGGCTCTGAAAACTGGATGGCGCGGATGGCATGAAAATCTTCATCGTCAGGCCGGGCAAAAGGATGATGCCCGCTGGCGAGTTCATAAAGAATCACGCCTAGCGCCCACACGTCCGATTGCACGCTTGAGTGACCGGTGACAAACTGCTCAGGCGCCATGTAGCGGATGGTTCCGCCGCGAGCGGTATACGTAGCGATGGCGCCGGACTCCCTGGCCAGCACCGGCTTGGCGGGATCGAAGGCTGCATCCTCTGGCCGGAGCCGACGCGCCAGGCCGAAGTCGAGAATCTTTACCAGGCCGCCGTCAGTGAGCATCACGTTTTGCGGCTTCAGGTCGCGGTGAAAGATGCCCAGCGTGTGCGCAGCCTGCAGACCATCGGCAATCTGAATGCCGACCGAAAGCAGCAGCTGCAAACTCGCGGGACCTTTGGCAATGAGCTGCTCGAGCGACTGGCCAGGCACAAATTGCATGGCGATGTAGGCTTCGTCGCCGCTTTCGCCTACTTCATAAATGCTGCAAACGTTAGGGTGCTCAATGGCGGATGCCATGCGCGCCTCGCGCAGCATTGTGTTCCGCATTTGCTCCGCGGAGAGCAGGCCAGCGCGCAGAATCTTCAACACCACCGGACGCTGCAGGAGCGTATCGTTGGCGAGGTAGACCACCCCGCTGCCTCCAGCACCCAGGCGACGGAGGATTTCATAATGTTCGATCGTTTTGCGCGCCATCGCTGATATGAGTTTACCGGCAGTTCCGTCAAGAAGTTCTAAGGCCAAGTTACAAATTCAGGAAGTTACGGGGATTGAGGCGCTTGGCGCAAGGGCATGAGTGCAGAGAGCTGTCAAGCGGATGATGGAAAAGGGTCTCCTGAGTGTGGCGTGTCATCTGATACCTTCTTACCTGTACATGAACAAGACACTCATTATCCAGGCGGGAGTGCCCAGTCGCGCGTTCGATTGGATGGCTCGAAGAGCAGGTACATTTCGGATACCGGCCGCAGCCATTGGATTACTCTCACTGGTGCTCATTACCCCAGCGATAGGGGCGCAAACCGGTGCAGCGAATTCCGCGCAGCAGCCGGGTGCGGGGGCGCAAGTACGTACGGGTGTGGTCAGCGGATACGATTCCGACGCGCGGCTCGCCAACCTGCTTGCGGAGCATCAATACGCTCGCGTCGAATCGGAATTGCCGCAGTTGCCACCGCAGCAGGCGCAGCTCTACCGCGGCATTCTTGCCAACCGCAATAATGACACCGGGATGTCACTTGAGCTGCTCGAACCGCTGGCTGACTCGATCGATCAAAGCGGCAGAGTGATTCCCATAAAACTGTTGCACAAGACACTGGGCGAGAATTATCTCCGCGAGGGCGATCTGGCAAGAGCTGCTGCTCAGTATGAGTCATTGATGTCGCGAGTTGGCGACCGGCTTACAACCGACGAACTGGACGAAATCGAGCTGCCCGCAAAACTGCTGCCGCTGGCGAAAAGCAATCCTTCAATGACTGTGGATGCGTGCGATCCATTTGAAATGCGCGTCGAGCGAAACGCACTCGGTCTTATTGATGTTCCGGTCTATGTTGATGGACACGCGCATAGCTGGCTGCTCGATCCCACAACTCAGCTTAATTTGATCGCGCGCTCTGTGGCACGTGATGCGGGTCTCAAAATCTCCACTGAAGCAGTTACGATCCACACGCTGCGCGGCAAGACGATGCAAATGCATATGGCCGTGATCCCTCGGTTTACGATCGCCGGCCAGCTTACGCTGCATAATATGACCGTGTTTGTGTATGACGATGCTGATTACGTCTTCCCGCTCTCCGGCTATCATGTGCAGGGCGTGCTGGGGTACGCGGCTATTGCGGCGCTGAGCAGTCTTACCATCACGGACAACAGCACGGTGTTCGTCCGGCCCGACAAACAGATCGGGCCGCTAAATCCCAACGATCATCTGAAAGAAGGCGCGCGCTTTTATCTTGATGGAGAGCAGATGATCATTGCGCTGGGAGCGCCGACTGACCCGTCTGATCGCGCCTTCCTGCGAGCCGCAGGCGATACGGATTCGCGCATGTATGCAGTGGACATGGGCGGGCAGCAAACGTATCTCACTACGCGCTATTACGACGAGCACTCTCCGGATTTCCAGAACGAGAAGACGCATCCATTCAAGTTGTTTGGCGCGCCGCAGATTCCGGCCGTGCCGGCCTTCACGGCTGAGACGATTCCGCTCACGGTTGGCGGAGTGCCGGTGGAGGTGCACTTTATCAGCGTGCTTACCCAGCCGCTGGGCCTTGTCGTGCGCGACGACATATATGGACTGCTGGGAATCGATGCGCTCGATCAGTTGCGGGAATACACATTCGATTTCCGCACCATGCGCTTCAGCATCAGGCCGGAACGTTAGACTAACAAGACCTTCACCATCACTCTGCTGCGTTCAAAGTGTGTGCGGCGCGGTCCAGCACGGTTGTCAGCACGATCAACTGCGCGGCCGCCAATTCAGAATTGTGCGCATCGATTGCTTCATTCACTCCCGGAATCTCGACTGCGGAGTAGCCGGTGAGTTGGCCCGGGGCATAGATGGTGTGCCGATACCAGGGGCGATTCGGAAGCCCGTTTGGCCACAGGAACGCAGCCTCAGTCTGTCGAAGCGCCGAGTTGAGTTTGGCAGGATTGCCCGGCGCAGAGACTTCAAGTGCGTGGGCTCTTTTGGCTGCACTTGCAAAGCGGGCAGCCGCCGCTTCTGCCGCCGCAAAATCGAGCGATGACAGGCCGGCATCGGAGGCCTTACGTTTTGCTTCGGTAATGTAGCCGGAGACTTCGCGTGCGTAGGCCTCGTAGTCGAGGGGAAGGACGTCTGAGTCGGCCATGCGAATGGTTTCAAGCCCGAGCACGCGAGCCATTTCCTGCAGATAGACAAAATGAGGGTCGGCGTTCTCGGTGTACCACTGATAATCGTCGAACGTCGAGTGATAGACGCCGTAAGCGCCGCTGGAACTGATGTCGGTTGACGGAACACCCGCGTGCTGCAAGAACGGTGTAAAGTCTGAACCCGAGCCCATGTCGCCCATGCGCACATCGTCGCCGGGTACCTGACTGGTGAGCGGCTTGTTGGTTGAGGGTTGTTTGAGCCTCCACTGCTGGTACACCGTTCCGCCGAGCGGGCTCGACACATCGCGCGTAACATCGCGCACAAACTCTTTCAGCGACGGCACGGCAGAGGCGCCGAAATCGGAACCTGCTACAGCGACGTCCACATTAAAATACGCCACGGCCCTTTGCATTTCGCTACTGTGCTGTTCAACCCATTCGGTGGAACCGATCAACCCTTCTTCCTCGGCATCCCAACTGCAGAAAATAATGGTGCGCTTTGGGCGCCAGCCCTGCTTGAGCAGGGCGCCTACACCGTGCACCGATTCAAGCATTGCTGCGGTGCCGCTTGAAGGATCAACTGCGCCGTAAACCCACGCGTCGCGATGATTGCCGGCAATGACTAACTCGTCGGGGTAGAGTGACCCTTTGACAGTACCGATCACATCCCAGATAACGCGCCGTTGATAGTCCTGATCTGACACAAGGTGAACGCTCACGCCACCGGGTCCCATGTGATAGCTGAAAGGCAACGCGCCTTGCCAACCTTGCGGGACGGCGGAGCCTTTGAGGGCGTGCAGAATCGGCGCTGCGTCGTGATAGCTGATGGGAATCGAGATGATACTGGGTTGATTGCCATTGAGTCCGACGTAATCGCGAATGCGCGCTGCATCCGGCAGATCGAGCGTAGAAGGCACGCCGGGTGTTTCAGGATCGCCGGGATATTTAAATAAAAATTGCACCGAGCCGCGCTGAACTCCTGTCTCCGGGCGCCACGGGCCAGCCGGGTAGGCGTCGCCTTTAAAGTAGCCGTCGTCTTGCGGATCGGAATAGAGCAAAACACCAACCGCGCCGCGCTGCTCTGCGAGGTAAACCTTCACCCCGCGAAAGTTTGCGCCGTAGCGGATAAGCGCGATCTTGCCACGCAGATCAATATGGTGCGCGGCAAGGTCATTGAAATCTTCAAGCCGGCCATAATTTGCATACACAACTTCGCCGGTCACATCGCCGGACCCAGACGAGCCGTTGAACGGCATCACCACGCGTGCATTATCCTGCCCCGGATCGTTCTCGACATGCTCCGGCGTGGGCCCGCTCATCAGCCGGATGCCGTTTGCATCGTAGGCCTCCACGCGAACAGCTTTGGGCTGGTTCATCAGCACCCGATAAGGAATGATCTCTGTATCCAACCCGGCCGCGCGAAATTTCTGCGCGACAAATTCAGCAGTCTTGTGGTCCTCGGGCGTTGCCGCCAGGTGCGGCTCGGCGGTCAGGATCTTGAGGTTTTGCCCGGCCATTTTTGCATCGGGCACAGCCAGAAATTTCTCTTCAATTTTCGCTTGCGCAGAGAAGTTGGAGTATCCAAAAACTGTCTGCGAAACCTGACCGGAGGTCTGGGCCGTCGCGGTGTAAGTGGCCGTAAGCAAAAGAAAAGCAAAAACGCGAGAACTATCTAACTTCATTGAAAAAACCGTCCAGATCCTCAGGCCGCCGCATCCGCCATTCGATGGCGGCACAGCAGGGAGCCCACTGCGCAACAATAAACTCACAGCTTACACTATGACCTGAGGCCACCTGATCTGAGCACGGACCGCGAGTTAAATCGTTCCCCCCGATCTCTTGCCGTCGAAGAAGCTGACGCTTCTACGCCTGCCTTTTGTGCTGAGCAGGACGAGAACTGGCCGCAGGTGGTGCGCGCGCTGCGCAATTGCGACTTCCGCTTGTTCTGGGGCGGAAATTTCCTCTCCAATATTGGCACCTGGATGCAGAACGTGGCGCAAAGCTGGCTCGTTCTGACGCTCACGGCCAACTCGGCATTCTGGCTGGGCATCGTCAGTTTTGCAGGGTCGATTCCCTTTCTCGTGTTCACCTTGTTTGGCGGCGTGGTGGCCGACCGGGCAGACAAACGCAGGTTGCTGCTGGTCACGCAGTCGGTCATGATGATTCTCGCTTTCGTGCTTGCCACCCTTACCTGGTTCAAGGTCATCACCGTGTGGGAAGTGGTGGTTCTCTCATTCCTGAACGGCATGGCGATGGCCATGAACGCGCCCAGCTACCAGGCGCTGGTGCCGCGGCTGGTGCCGCGCGAGGACCTTACCAACGCCATCGCGCTCAACTCGGCGCAGTTCAACTTGTCGCGCATCCTGGGTCCCACCCTGGGTGGCTATGCCATGGCGCTCTTTGGAATGGCGGGCAACTTCTTCCTCAATGGACTGAGCTTTCTTGCCGTGCTGTGGTCCCTCACCCGCATTCAGTATCCGGGCGAAGAAAAACGCGAGCATCCAAGCCTGCTTGACAGCCTGCGCGAGGGCTTTACTTACCTGCGCGGAGAACCGCAGATGTACGTGCTGGTGTGGATGACTGCGGTCGTAAGTTTTCTTGCCATCCCATTCATCACATTCATTCCGTTCTTTGCGCGCATGCAGTTGAACCTGGGTGAGACGGGTCTTGGCTGGTTGCTGGCTGCATCTGGCTTCGGAGCTGTTGTTGCTGCAGTCCTGGTGGCCGCATTCGGCGTGATTCGTCACCGCGGCAAAGTAGTTGTGATTGCGGGGCTATTCTTTTTTTCCGCAATTATCGGATTCTGCTACTCACACGTATTTGCTTTGTCAGCGTGCTGTGCTCTGGTGGAGGGCTTTAGCGCGATCCTGATGATCTCGTGCTTCAATATCGCCATCCAACACCTGTCGTCTGACGAAATGCGCGGGCGCGTGATGAGTATCTACGCAACTTCTTTTTTGGGTCTGCCACCGCTGGGCGCGCTGCTGGCCGGTGAGTTGTCAAGACACATACCGACCGGGCATGTGCTGGCAGCCATGGCCGCAACCGCCGCCGTGCTTTACATCAGCTTTTATGTGTTATCAAAGCCGCTTCGGGAGTTGGACTGACGGCTACCTAAAAATGGATAGCCGCCTTTCCACTTCTTCTAAGCAATTAGCTGCGTGCAGTGGGAGCAGCGCGTGGCCGCGACAGGGATTTCGCTGAAGCACTGCGGGCATGCTTTGGTGGCAGGCGGCGCCTCTGGCGCAGGCCCCTTGAACCTGGCCATCAGAGAATTGATGGGCAGCACCATGAAAAAATACACCACGAACGCAACCAACAGAAATGAAACTGTGGCGTTGAGGAAGTTGCCGATCATGATCGGCGTGCCCATGAAATTAACTTTCAATGCGCTGAAGTCCTGCTTGCCGACAATGGCGGCAATGAACTGCATGGCGACATCTTTGACGAAGGAACTCACGATGGCGTTGAATGCCGCACCCATGATGAAAGCAACGGCAAGATCTACGACGTTGCCACGCAGAATGAAGTCCCGAAATCCTTTGAGCATCTTACGTTTCTCCTCTCGCCTATCAGTTAGCTGCCAATCATGAGCGGGCTGCCGCTTATGCGGGCTGCCGATTGTGAGCGGCACAACCGGAATTGTATGCCCCATCCTACACGGCTTGTAAGAGTTTATCGCAGGCTTCAACACTGGTTTCCGAGTTTGATGCCGGGAGTCCTGCCATGCTGACGCTTGTATTACAAAAGTGCCCAAAGAGCCAGTGCCGTGGCCAGAATCATCAGCTCGGCATAGAGCAGAATCATGACGCCGGCATGGTACAGGTCCCATCTACGGCGCAGGCAGCGCACCGTCTCCAGCATTCCCCAACAGGCAAAAGGCACGGCAATGAGTTGCCAGCGCGAACCGTGGAGTTTCTCAATATAGGGAAACCCAGCCAGACGCAAGCTAACCACAAATGCACTCAGAGACAGCAATACGCCACGGGTCAGCGATGGCTTACGAATGCGAAAGAAGTGCAGCCGGGGAAGGACCACCTTCTTAGTTTAGAGTGTCGGCTCTACCCGGCTACCAGTTCCATTTGGCGGAGCGCTTCAGTGTACGGCGCGCGCAGTACGCCGCGCTCGGTAATGATCGCGGTAATGTACTTTGAAGGCGTAACGTCAAATGCCGGGTTGCAGATGCCAACGCCGTTCGGCGTGAGTTGCTTGCCGCCGTGGTGGGTTACCTCCACCTGCGGTCGCTCTTCAATGGGAATCGCGTCGCCAGTCTTCGTAGCCAGATCGATGGTGGACCAGGGCGCTGCCACGTAAAACGGAATGCCGTGCTCTTTGGCGAGAATGGCAACGTTGTAGGTGCCGATCTTGTTGGCCGCATCGCCGTTGGCGGCAATGCGATCTGCGCCCACCACGACAGCCTTGATCTTGCCGGCTTTCATCAAGCTGGCAGCCATGTTGTCGCAAATGACGGTTGTCGGAATGCCGTCGGCCATCAACTCCCACGCGGTAAGCCGCGCGCCCTGCAGGAACGGCCGGGTCTCGTCGGCATAAACGTGGATATGCTTGCCCTGCTCCACAGCCGAGC
This sequence comes from Occallatibacter sp., assembly GCA_017883405.1. Classification (GTDB taxonomy): domain Bacteria; phylum Acidobacteriota; class Terriglobia; order Terriglobales; family Acidobacteriaceae; genus Telmatobacter. The sequence continues at coordinate 28,638 of JADGNO010000300.1, forward strand.
GGATAACGCCGAGGGCAGTTCCATAGCCACAAGTGGCCAGCGCGCCCGCATTGCAGTGGGTCAGCACGCCACCCTCGTCGGGCAGCAGCGCTCCGCCGAATGCGCCCATGGTTTTGCAGGCGGCAATATCTTCTTCATACATGGCGTGCGCTTCAGCCAGCAGCCGGTCCTGAACCTGTGCAAGAGTGGCCTCGGAGTCGCGCAGATTTGCGAAAAGCCCCTTCATGCGGTCAATGGCCCAGAACAGGTTCACCGCGGTGGGCCGCGTTCCGGCCAGCCGCGCGCAGATCTTTTCGAACTCCGGCGCAAATTCCTGCGTGGATTTCGCGCTGGTGCTTTTGGCGCCAAGCGCCACGCCGTACGCGGCAGAAACACCGATGGCCGGCGCGCCGCGCACCACCATGGTGACAATCACCTCGGCCACTTCTTCATAGGTGGTGGCGAGTACATAGCTCTCTTCGAGCGGGAGCCGCGTTTGATCGATAAAGCTGACGCCTTCAGGCGTCCATGTCAGCGTGGGAATCATGCATTTCCAGTGTAAATTGACGGCCTGCCACATAGCTGGGTCCAAAGAGCTGCTCCATGCAATGGTGAAAATGTTTACATATTCCGCTGGACTGACTGTGACCGGAGTGCGTACATTGATCGATGAATCAGCCGCCGTTCAGGTTCCGATTCCAGCCCGCATCAAATAGGCAGGAAGTCCAGACCGCCGGCAGCGAACTACCCAAAGCAATGCAACGAAAGCAAGTGGAGGAAGACCTTATATGGCATCGCATTCGGCAGAAAACGCCGGCTCGCCCAGTTACACCGGACCTTTTATCATTGTTGCTGCGCTATTTGGCATCTTTGGATTCCTGACAAGCCTCAACAATCAGCTGGTGACCAAGCTAAAAGAGACGTTCCAGCTTGGATACGGTCAGGCTATGCTAGCCACCGCAGCATGGTTTCTGGCCTACCTGGTTTTCTCCGTCCCTTCAGGCAAGCTCATTGAGATGGTGGGCTACAAGAAGACCATGGTGATATCGCTGTTCATCATGGTGCTTGGTGCTCTGGCGTTCATCCCGGCAGCTAACTCGGTTAGCTTTCCTCTGACTTTGGGCGCCATATTTCTGCTCGCCACAGGTGTGTGCGCTTTGCAGACGTCGGCCAATCCTTACGCCGCAATTCTGGGACCCGAATCCAGCGCCGCGCTGCGCGTCAATCTGGCGCAGGCCTTCAACTCAGGGGCATCTGCACTGGCTCCTGTCGTAGCCACCACCTTCATTCTGGCCAATGCGAACAAAATGGGCACTACCACGGAGCAGGCCCATATGCTCGTCACCCCCTATATCGTGATCGCCGCTTCGCTTCTTGTACTCGGCTTCGTCGTGATGGGGCTGCATCTGCCGGCGGTTACCTCCACCCGAGACTTCCGCCCAGGCGACGACGTTGCCGGTGGCCGTTCAATCTGGAGCCATTCGCACGTCGTTCTCGGCATGCTGGGAATCTTCTTTTACGTTGGCGAGGAGATCGCGCTGGCCGCCATCGGTGTCCGCTTTGGGGTGGAGCAGGGCATCAGCAGCGTGAAAATTGCGGGCCTCCTTGTGACCATTTATTACTTGCTGATCATGGTCGGCCGCTTTGCCGGCAGCGCTCTGATGACCAGGATCCGTCCGGAGAAGCTGCTGGTTGGCCTGGGCATCTTCGGTATCTTGCTAATGGCCCTCGGCATGATGACCTCTGGGACACTGGCTGTTTCGTGCCTGGTCCTCTGTGGCCTCGCTAACTCCATCATGTACCCCACCATTTTCGCCTTGGGCATTGCGGAACTTGGACCGCTCACCAGCAAGGGTTCAGGCGTTATTACTATCGGCAATGTGGGTGGCGCGGCAATTCCTCCGCTCTTCGGACTGATGGCCGACCATATGGGCATTCAGCACGCTTTCATCCTGCCCATCATCTGCTACGTGTTCATTACTTACTACGGTCTGTCGGGATACAAACCAAGCCGCGATGCTGCTTAGCCCACACTGAAGTTGCGCCAAACTGAAAGCCCTCCGGATTCGTTCCGGAGGGCTTCAACTTTCTGCGTGCAACCACTTTTATTTTTCGATAACACCGCACGCGATCCTGTCGCCGGAGTTGCCAGAGGGATCGGACATGAGATCATCCGCCTTCGCGTGGATCACCAGCGCAGTGCCGCCTTCGTGGAAGAGCGAGTTAGCACCGTCACCGAGCGTTGCGCCTTCAATCGTGAAGCTGGTGCTGGCTTTGCCATTTTTGGCCACTACCAGGTTTGGCAAATCGCCAACGTGAGGATGCGGACCATTCGTGTTGTGAACGCCGTGATGCGAACTGGTGGGGTTGAAGTGGCCGCCGGCAGTAGTAAACGCCGGACCTTCGCATTTGCCAACCGTATGAACGTGGATGCCATGTTCACCGGGAGTGAGCTGCGATACCTTGACCGAGACCTTCACACTGTTGCCCGCCGCGGTCAGCTTCGCAGTTCCGATTTGTGTTCCCTGGGCATTCACAATATTGGCGTGAGCTGATGCGGATGCAGCGTTGGCAATTTGAGCTGAAACGGAAAACGCAAGAAGCCCGGCAAGGGCCAGAATATTTCGAGTACGCACGATAATCCCTCCATAAGGAATATTGGTTGAACCGCGTAAGTGTTTGCACGGAACGAAGACCCGGAGAATTGGTCGCGCTGGGGCGCTCGTGCTGTCAGAAGCATACATCCAGCCGCAGGGCTTCGTGAATATTCGAGAGGATGTTGCCCGCTACGGCGGCGCTACTTGGCTGCACCTCTAAATCCAGCCTTTAGAATTGCTTGTGGAGCGTGTCTGCGCGCTTCAATCCATCGCACGCAAAGTGCGGGAGCTGCAATTGCCCGATCTTGCTTCAACTGACTGGCTGATTCTTCTGCTGTACGTGCTCGGCATGATCGGCCTCGGCGTGTCGATGCGGTCGAGCATCAAGAGCAGCCGGGACTACTTTCAGGCGGGACGCTCACTGCCTACCTGGTTGTGCGCGCTTGCATTCATCGGGGCGGGCCTGGGCGCGCCAGAAATCATCGGCATGGGCGCTGCCGGAGCGGGCTTCGGCTTTCGCGCGGCGCTTTACTTTTTGCTCGGCGGCGTTCCGGCCATGCTGTTCGTTGCGCTATTCATGATTCCGACCTATTACAGTTCCGGCGCAGTTACGTTGCCCGGATACCTCGGCCTAAGGTTCGATACCAAAACGCGCGTGCTTTCTGCAGGGTTGTTTATTGCGATGGCCCTGACAAGCGTTGGTATTGCGCTGTACATGGTGGCACGCATTCTTGAGGCGCTACGCATTTTCGATAAGTTGTTCTTCGCCTACGGATGGCCGCGTGAGGGCATCTTTCTTGTTTGCATCCTGCTGGCAGCTGTTCCGGTGCTCATTTACGTGCTTATTGCCGGACTGCGCGCAACCATCATGGGACAGTTTGTGCAGTTTGTGCTGCTGGTCGCCGGTTTTCTTCCCATTGTCTGGATCGGCCTCAAGAACATTGGCGGCTGGGGCGGCTTGAGCTCTTCATTCACCGCGCTCGATTCGGCTTCAACATTGGGACTCCGGCCAGCCGGCATCGCAGGAATTGCGCTTACGCTTGGATTTGTTCTGGGCGCTGCCCGCTGGACCACCGATTTTAGCGTGCTGCAGATGGCCATGGCTGCGAAGTGCGCGGATTCGGCGCGGAGAATACCCGTCGTAGCAGCGGCGGTCCGGCTCGCGGTTCCCTTCCTTTTCGTGCTTGCAGGCGCTATCGCCATCTCGCTGCCCACACAGCAATCAAAGACCGTAGTTCGCAATGAGAACGGCGCGATCTACCACGAAATTACAATCGTCCCGAGGGCGATTTCAGAAGGCCGCGGGCTTGTTCCCGCGCTCATCGATCCAGCCACCAATAACCCGCGCCTCGATGCTGCTGGCCACGCGCTGCACGACTACGCCATGGCCACGCCAAACCTGCTCGCGCATTTTGCAACAACCGGCCTGCTGGGCCTGGCGATCGCAGGCCTGCTTGCCAGCCTGATGAGCAGCGTCGCCTCCTGCATTGTCGCGGTGAGTTCGGTGTATGCGTGCGATCTGTATCAGCCAATCTTGCGCAAGGACGCAAGTGACGCCGATCTGCTGCGCATCGCACGATGGATGGTTGCTATTGGCGTGCTGCTATCCGGAGGAGTGGCCTTTACAATCGCGGCTTTCAGCGGCAAAAGCTCCGTGAACACTATATCGGCATGGCTGGTTGCGCTCGTGCCGGTCTTTGCGCTCCTGCAGGCTCCGCAACTCGCCACTTGCGCGCTGGGCGTCTTCTTTCGGCGCACCAGCGGGCACGGGGCATTTGCCGGGCTCGTGGCGGGCATGGTCATTGCGTTGCTTCACTACGGCCTCACTCTGCCTGCAGGCGCACACGCCGGGCTTCATGGAGGATGGCTTGCCGTTCTATACCGCTATCCCGGCATACCGGCGCAGTTGTGCTTTACGATTGTGTTCAGCTTTTTTGCCAACTTTGCCGTGGCTTGGGTTGTCAGCATGGCTAGCGGCGCACCTCCAAATACGAAGCTGGAAGGCATTACCTACCCGCCAGTCGCCACAAAAAAGGCGAAATCCAAGTGGAAACGCCCCCGAAATACTGGCCGTTGGTGTGATGCTAATCACTCTTGTTTTCGCGCTGCTCTTCGCCTGAAGTCGGGCCATTCGTAATTGGACAACCCGGCTCCGCTTGCAGCGCAAGCACTTAGCTCCCTCTCAACCGCTGCTCAC
>JADGNO010000301.1 GCA_017883405.1 Occallatibacter sp.
TCCGTTAATCCCGAGCCGAGCTGCTGACTCGAATCTCCGGTTGGAAATTCGATATACAGGCTAGCCGCAAGAGCAGGAATTCGTGATCCTACAGACCCCTTATGAAAGCTCCACTTGATTCCCAGGTTCGCATCCCCCAAACCGCTGGAAGGCTCGTTTCCACTGGCGCGACCGATAGCGAGAAAAGGTATGTCGAAGTCCAACTCCAAATTGTGCGGCAGACCGTAGTTCAGTTTGAAATTGGCCGTATTCTGGCGCAGATTCGGGTATTGAAGCTGAAGGGCGTCGTACTCATTGAAGAACTCAAAATGCCACTTTCCACGATCGGTCACGCCGGTATCGTCGGTATAGAACGGCAGTTGCGCATGGATCGGCTCGCATGTGGAGAGCGCACACGCCAGCGTCAGCCAAATCAGAACACGCAAAGGGAAATGCATCGAATGAGCATTCAGAATAGCCCCCCAATTGGAGTTCCAGCTCTTAACTGGAGGCGAACACAAGAATTTATTACTGGCGAAAAATCTACGCATTGGATAGCGCCTCAACCGGCAAAAGCGGCCGCAGGCAGGCTTCAAACGGCAGACCAACTGGTTGGTTTCCTTCAGCCTGCCAACCCTTCCACCAACGCCGCCCATTCTTCGTCAAGCGAAGAGCGATGAAACTTCATTCCGGCGCGGTTGTACCAGTAATCTGCGTTCCATGCAACTCCCTCTTTTCTATGGAGATAAGCGTGAACCGCCATTCCTTCCTCAGTTTCAAGCTCATCCACAAGGCCGTGGGCGCGAGTCCAGTCGCCTTTTGCGTCCCACCAAAGCGCCTGAAGCGGAACCGAGAGACTGCCAGCCGGTTCTGACCGTGCGAGGGATGCGCGGAAATCCTCTAGCTTCATGCCTATCTTGTAGCACCCTGAAATAATGTCCGCAAACCGCGACTTTGGTGATTTAAGTCACATTCAAACCAAAAATTCACTGCTAGAAATTAATCAACGTTCCGATAAGGCAAGAGAGGGCCCGCCAGGGGGTAGGAGTCAGACTGGCGACGACGGGAGAATTGTGCCCTTACGGAGGGGTCAAGAGGTGAGCACAAACCCGACGCTTGGCGGTCAAAACAAGGTTTGCAGGCCAGAGGCAAAAGGCCGTATACTCAATTACGACCAGAAAGGTCGTAGTTTCACGTGGTCGCCATTGCGGCGACACATTGGGGTGCGGCGGGTGAGTGTTTTAAGCCAGTTAAGCGTGGGCGAAAGCGGGGTATTGGTTGCCCTGGACCTGCCTGAATCCGTACAAAACCACCTGATGCATATGGGGTTTGTGCCCGATGCCCTAGTGACTGCGCTGCGGCGCGCGCCAGCCGGTGACCCTACTGTTTACGGTGTTGACGGGATGGAAATCGCCCTCCGCCATGAAACGGCCGAGGCCATTCTCGTAAAACCGCCGCTGGCCGTAGTAGCAGGCACTGAAAGTGATCACGCAGCCGATGAACTGGTAGGAGCCGCGCAATGAGCAGCACCTGCTGCACGCCTCCTCCCTTCGTCCCGCCATCGACGCCTCCAGCGGAAGGCGCCATGAAGACGGTCGTGCTGATCGGTCCGCCCAATTCAGGCAAATCCACCTTGTTCAATCGGCTGACCGGCCTGCGGCAGAAGGTAGCCAATTTTCCCGGAGTCACGGTTGAACAGCGTCTTGGATTGATGGCTGGTGTTGGCCGTGACGACCTGACACTCATCGATCTGCCAGGAATTTATTCACTCAGTCCCTACTCAGAAGACGCGCGGGTCTCAATTGATGTGCTGCAGGGCAAAATGCCCGGTACGCCCAAGCCAGACGCAGTGCTACTGGTGTTGGATTCGCAGCACCTGACGCGTCAACTCATGCTCGCAGCTCCGGTACTGGCAGTGGGCCTGCCCACGCTGGTGCTGCTGAATATGAGCGACCTCATGGAGTCGCGCGGCGGACATGTAGACACGCTGAAGCTGGCCAAAGAACTCGGCGCGCCAGTGGCACAGATCTCTGCAGTGCGTGGCGCTGGACTTGATGCCGTCTCGCTGTTCCTGAATCAGCAAACTCAACGCCAGGCTGCCCAGCCGCTTTCGTTGCCGGTGCTTGGCAATGCCGCCAGCACGCACTCATGGGCTGCGCAGGTCAGCAGGCGCACCGGTTATCACGCGCCTCTCTCCGCAGAGAACACGCGTAAAATCGACAACGTTCTGCTGCATCGCTTCTGGGGACCGTTGCTGTTTCTCATTGTCGTAATTGGCGTGTTTGAAGTTGTATTCTCCATCGGCCAGCCGCTCTCCAATGGCTTCGGCGACATTCTTGCCAAGGCCGGCGAGTTGGTGCGCCCGCTGCTGCCTGCCGGCTGGCTGCAATCGTTATTGCTTGACGGAGCGTGGAAAGGCATCAGCTCGGTACTGGTGTTTTTGCCGCAGATTCTGTTGCTGTTTCTCTTTATTGGAATTCTCGAGGACTCCGGCTACCTTGCCCGCGCCGCGCTGATTGCCGACCGAGTGATGCGCACCATCGGCCTGAATGGCAAGGCTTTCATTCCCCTGCTGTCAGCGTATGCATGCGCGGTGCCGGCCATCATGGCTACACGCACCATTGAGAACAAGCGCGACCGCTTTGCCACCATTCTTGTTACGCCGTTCATGACCTGCTCCGCGCGTTTGCCGGTGTACATGCTTCTGATCGCCGCGTTCATTCCGAATATTTATTACCTGCACGGCTTTCTCGGCCTGCAAACCATTGTGATGCTGAGTTTGTACCTGGCGGGATTTGTCGGAGCCATGACAACCGCCTGGCTCCTGAAAAGCTCGATTCTGAAGTCGAGCGAGACGCCGTTCATCCTTGAGCTGCCGCAATATCGCATGCCTACCGTGCGTTCACTTTCGCTGCGGCTGCTTGACCGCGGACGCATCTTCCTGCACCAGGCAGGCACCGTCATTCTGTGTGTAACGCTTGCTCTCTGGGTACTTGCGCATTTGCCCATCGTGCACACTGCCGCCGGGCATTGGACTGCTCCCGAACTGGCTGAAAGCCTGATCGGAAGGCTTGGGCACTTCATTGAACCCGCTATTGCACCGCTCGGGTTCAACTGGAAAATCGGCATCGGATTGCTATCGAGCGTGCTGGCGCGTGAAGTGATGGTAAGCACCATGGGCACGTTGTATGGCGCAGACCCCAGCACGCAGGCGCTGCATCTGCAGACCGCATTGCATCATGACATGACACTCGGCGGCGCGCTCGCGCTGATGATCTTCTTCGCCTTCGCCATGCAATGCACGTCGACCATGGCAGTCGTCAGGCGTGAAACCAATAGTTGGAAATGGCCGGCGGTGCAGTTTATTTACATGCTTGTGCTGGCTTACGGCGCTGCCTTCGCGGTCAATCACATCGTTATGGCACTCTTCGGCTAGTCTCCGCTGCTCTCAATTCCTTCCCCGCTCTTAAATAATCTTGTGCCGTATCTCGTTGATCCGTGTGCATTAGAGTGTCGTTGTACGCACAGGCAACCTTTCCCTTACATCCATTCGCCCACGCCGCACATCTCACGCAATGCTGAATGTATTAGGCGCTAGTGAACGAAAAGGAGAAAAACATGAATAAGTTAAGGCTTCTTGCTGCTTCGGCTTTTGTTGGACTCTGCTTTCTGTGCTTTACGGCTAAATCGAGCGCTCAGGTAAGTTTTGGTGTGCAATTTGGACCAGAACCTCCGTGCCCATATGGCTACTATGACTATGCGCCCTATCGATGTGCTCCATACGGATACTACGGGCCGGAATGGTTTTCGAATGGCGCGTTTATCGGAGTTGGCCCCTGGTACAACCGTCATGATCATTTCCGTGGTCATGTCGATCGACGTTACGATCCGCGCAACGGATATCACGGAAATTTCCCGTCGCGCGGAGAGCGGCCGGATTGGGACCATCATCATGGCACAGTGGAAGGCTTTAGAGGACACGATTCCTACCTAGTACATCCGCACGATGACCACGATCACGATCAACATGAACGTAATCGACATTAACTGATTGCTCGCTGTTAGTCTGTTGTTTGCTTTTGGTTCTCTCGTTTTGAAAACAGAAGCCCAGGTTCTCTAAAAGAACCTGGGCTTTCGTTTTGGCTTTCGTATTGTTGATCGCCTTTACCA
>JADGNO010000302.1 GCA_017883405.1 Occallatibacter sp.
CCTCCGCCGCCGATGGAAGACTGGTGGCTGGCGCGCGACAACCAGGGGCATGTAGGCTGGCTGCTTTCAAGCCGGCTCGACGTCGACGTTCCCGATGAAGTGGCGCAATACGGCGAGAACCAGCGATTCATCGGCTGCTGGGTTCTCACCAAGGTCAATGATCCCGATTCCAGCGCTCCCGATCACCAGGTGCCGGTGTATCTCACCGTGATGTCTCCGAACAAATCGGGCATGCCGTTTGATTTCGACCAGGTACGCGTTTTTACGTGGAGCCTGCGTCACCATCGCTACGAGACGGGCTTTCGCCTGCATCCCATCCAGGGATTTCTGCCGGTTCGTGTAACCATGCAGCAAACGCCTAAAGGCCCTGTGCCGTCATTTAGTTTTCAGCTTGCCGGAAGCGGAGACGTGGCTGTCGATCCGGCCACCGGCATCATGCGCCCCGCCAATCCGCGCACCATCAACTACCAGTTGATCGATACGCAGGCAAAACGCGTTGGACCTGACATGGCGCCGATTCCCATTGCCCACGACCCCGACAAAAAAGCCGGCGCTGCGCAAAAAGCCGCAAAACAAAAGTCGGCAAAGAAGAAGCGCAAGTAGCAGGGCACTCAATATTCAGCAGCGTTGCCAAGAGTTCTAGCGGGGATTTGCAATCGCCGGCTTCACGACTCCGCGTGGATTCGCCGTCAGCGGCTTCGCTGTAAGCGCCGGCTTGACGCGAGGCGTCACATCCGTCGCTTCAGTCAACTTGGCCACAGGCTTTGCTGCGGTCTGCGTCACGGTCTTGGCGGGTGTTGGTGTTACGAATGGGGCCTGCGTTACGCCCGCAGGCTTGCCCGTGGGGACTGGTTGCACAGGCTTGGCGGATGCTTGCGACGTTGGTTGAGCGATTGTTGGCGGCGTTACCTGTGCCTTCAGCAACTGGCCGCTCTCATCGTCGCCGGGGAACTGCTCATCCGGTTTGCCCGTGATCGCAGCGCGCATGAATGTCATCCAGATGGGCAGCGCAGCTTTGGCTCCGGTCTCTTTTTCACCCAGCGATTCGCGACTGTCGAAACCAATCCAGACGCCGCAGGTGACTGAGGGTGAGAAGCCGAGGAACCATGCGTCAGTAAAGTCGCTGGTCGTTCCGGTTTTTCCGCCGATTGGATGATTCAGTTGCGCAGCGGCCGCTCCGGTGCCGTGCTGCGTTACGCCCCGCAGCAGCGTCATCATGGTCCGCGCCGTCTGCTGGTCAATCACCTGGCTCACTTCCGGCCGATCTTCCCACAGCGCGATCCCGTCCGCATTCGAGACCTTGCGCACCAGGTGCGGCGTCACGCGTACACCATCGTTAGGAAACACCGAATACGAAGCCACCTGCTCATCGAGACTGATTTCGACCGCGCCAAGTGCAACTGGCAGATAGGCGGGGATGTTCGATGTGACTCCGAAACGGTGCGCCATGTCGATGACCTTGTGAATGCCGATGCGCGCAGCCAGCTTGATAGCCGGAACATTGCGCGACTCCGCAAATGCATTGGCGATTGTCATGCGGCCTTTAAAGTCGTTTTCGTAATTATGAGGCGCGTAGCCGCCGAAACTCACGGGCGCATCCACAATCGTGTCGTCGGGTTTCACTCCATCCTCAATGGCGGCCGTGTACACATACGGCTTGAAGCTGGAGCCAGTCTGGCGCTGCGCCTGCGTGGCGCGATTGAATTGCGATACAGCAAAATCACGCCCACCCACCATAGCCAGCACATCGCCACTCACGTTATCGATGGCCATCAATGCGCCTTGCGCGCCCGTATCCTGTTCGAGAGTTGCGTGGCGGGCGCTGCCTGCACCATTTGAATCGAGGTGGATGTAAATAATGTCGCCAGGCTTGACGAGTGCATCGGCATTGCGCTGGCCAGTCCATTGCCAGTCGGCAGGTGTGAGGATGACTGCAGAACTCGGCTGATCGGGTGGCCCTATGCGAGCATCAATCTCCAGCGGTAGAACGCGCGTAACGAGTGCGTGCACGTAGTTGCCCGGTGAAGAGGATGTCGCCCAATCGGGGTGGCGATACTCGCGCAGCGTGGAACCGGACTGAATTATATTTTCCAGTCTTCCGCGCCAACCGCGACGACGCTCATACGTTGCAATGCCATCCACGACAGCTTGATTGGCCGTCTTCTGCAAATCGAGATCGAGAGTGGTGTCAACGCGAAGGCCAGCCTCGTGAACCTGTTCGGAGCCAAAGCGCTTATCGAGTTCCTGTCGTACTTCCTCCTGAAACCATGGTGCAACTGCGCTCTGCTGCTCGGCGATGTGCAGTCCGAGCGGCGCCATGCGCGCCTCTTGCGCCTGAACATGCGTGATGATGCCGTCCGACTCCATCTCAGAGATCACCAGGTTGCGACGGCGAAGCGCTTTCTCAGGATTGTTCAGTGGCGAGTAAGCGCTGGGCCCCTTCGGCAATCCGGCAAGCAACGCAGCCTCAGTCAGCGTGAGTTCGCTGGCATGTTTTGAGAAGTAATATTGCGATGCGGCTTCGAAACCATACTGTCCGCTGCCGAGATAAATCTGGTTGCCATAGAGCGTGAAGATCTGTTGCTTGGTAAATGATCGCTCAATCTGAATGGCGAGATAGGCTTCCTGAATTTTGCGTTGCCAGGTGCGATCTGATGAGAGGAACAGGTCGCGGGCCAGCTGCATCGTCAGCGTAGAAGCTCCCTGCGTACGTCCATGGGCGCGCAGATCGTGTACCAGTGCGCCGGCGATACGAAGTACGTTCACGCCCCAATGAGATTCGAAGCTCTTGTCTTCAATGGAGATGATGGCCTGGCGCAGAATGGGAGCGAAGCCGTTGTAATCGATAACAACACGGTGCTCCAATGCGAACGAACCGACAAGCTGGCCGTTGCGGTCGTAGAGATCGGTAGTTGTTGAAGGTCGAAAATGCTCCAGCTGGCCAATCTGCGGCAAGTCTACGGAGTAAACAAGTGTAAGTCCGGCGAGAGATCCGGTGATCATGGCCAACAGGACCAGAACAACCAGCGCCGAGCGGCCTGCAATCTTGCGGCGGCGATACATGGGAACCGGCGGGTCAATATGCGGACGTGTCCGCCGTTGGCTGCGCAGTTCTGCATTCCTGTCAGGTATGCGCAAGCTGGGCGGCTGATGTGGAGGAGCAGCCAAAGCGATTCAGGCCTCGAGAGCGATTCTCCTAGGTGCAATTGAGAAAGGGCTACCTACAAGGCTAGCATCCAACCGGCTTCAGCGGACGACATTGGCAGGCCAACAGTACCTTGGGGTGCAAGGTCGGGAAGATTAGCCACAAAGGGAAAGGCGATGCGAAATTTCGCACCGCCTTTTCGAAAACCCTTGAATGTTTTTGACTTAGCTGGTTTTGGCTTTCAACAGATCAAGAGCCTTGTTCAGCATCTGATCGTCTTTGGGAGCCGGCGCACCTTCATCTTCATCGTCCTGCGGAGAAGAAACTGCAACCGTTGGCGTAACGGCGACGTCCTGAATTTTTGTACCGGCAGGGCTTTGATACTTGGCCACTGTCAGCAGCAAATCGGCTCCGTCAGGGAGCTCAATGGACTTCTGGAACGATCCCTCGCCAAAGGTGCGCTCGCCTACCACGTCGCCCCGCTTCAGGTCTTCGATGGCCGCCGCCGCAAGTTCCGGTCCACCGTACGTTCCACGATTCACGAGGACCGACACGGGCGCCGTAGTCAGAAACAGCGCCGGGTCTGCGCTGAACGTTTGCGCGGCAAACTGCTGGCCCTGAAGGGTGGCCAGAGTGCCGCCCTTGATAAAGAAATTGGCAAGTCGAATGCCCTGCTGAGCATCACCGGAGGCATCGCGAAGATCAAGCAGGATCTTGCTGTTCTTCGGAGCACCTTTTATTTTTGCCGCAATCTGATCGACGCGGTCGGAGGTCAGCGTGCCGGGCTTGATGTACAGGATTGAAGCGTTGTCGTAAGCTTCAGTCGCCAACACCGGTGGGGCAATCACGGCGCGTGTGAGCGTCACCTTTTCCGGGTCTGGCTTGGCTGGTTTTACAACCGAAAGCGTAACGGTGGTTCCGGGCTTGCCTTCGAGCATCAGGCGAATCACGGCCAGCGAAAGCTCACGCGTAGACTGCGTGCCTATCGACTCGATCACGTCGCCGTCGTTGAACTTCTGCTGATCGGCCGGAGATCCCGGGATAACATTCACGACGGTCGCATACCCGTAGCGCTTTGAAACAGTAAGGCCCACCTGGGCGTTGCCGACGGCGGGGCGCTCTTTGAATATCTTGTACTCGGTGGGGGACAGGTAGCTTGAGTCAGCGTCAAGAGACTCCAGCAGACCATGCAGGGCTCCGGCGGTAACGTCGCCTATGTTCGGCTCGATAACGTAGTCCGACTGGATTTTTTGCAGGACCTCGGCATAAACGCGCATCTCGCGGTAAGCACCGTCTTGATCGCTGCCGGCATGGACGCCGAGGATGCCGAACTCACCAAGAGCATAACCCAGCACAAGCGCGGCGAAGACGGCTACGGAGAGGACAAAAACTGAACGTTGAAGAAGTCGAGACACTCACACCACCAAGGCTGGCCTCAAAGGGGAACTGGCCATTCACCTATTAGACGCAATGATACCGCAAGCGGCATCTGAAATGTTCCCGGCAGCTTGCCGGCCATGTCCAGCCGGCTGAGGGCCCTGCTGGCTCAAGGGTCTGCTGGCTAAAAGAACCCCAACCGTTTCTTTTTCTTGGGAATAGGGGTTAATCCGCAAATAGTTTCCCCCATCTGGCGGATGGAACGCGCGATTTGCGAATCTTCGCGATTGAGCGGGGTTCCCAGATTCTGCATCTTGCGAACGGCAGCATAATCGTTAGGAATCTTCCACTGAATCGGTTGAGTAAGCGCCTTTTTGATTTGCCATTCTTCGATGTCGCTCGACTCAGAATCGAATCGGTTGACGATGATTTCCACTTTCGGTCCGCCGTCAATCACGAGCTGTTTGATCAGGCGGTTTGAATTACGGAGTTCGGGAATGCCGATCTGCGTGACCATGAAGATGGTTGCGGAGTTGTCGAGCATGACGGCATCATGGGCGTCAAAACGTGATCCCGCGTCGACAACTACATAGTCGAATTCCTGACGCGCAATTCTCAAGAGCTTGAACACCGCATCATTTTCAAAACGAGTCGCAGTCAATTCAGAAGGAGCAGGAAGAATATAAAGTCCGGAATCGTGGCGCACAACAAGCGAAGCAAGCAGACTACCGTCGAGCCGGTGAAAATTCTGAAGCGCGCTGACTGAAGAGTATTCGCTTGTTACTCCCAGGTTCAGGGCTGCATCTCCAAGCGGAAGGCACATGTCAATGAGAAGAGTGCGCTGATTGAACTCCTGCGCCAGTGAAACACCAAGGCTGCAAGCCAGGGTTGTTACGCCCGCGCCTCCTTTGGCGCTCATGAACATCAACAGCTTGCCCTTAGATTCCTGCATCATGTTGCGCTTGACAGATTTCTGGACGGGCATTTCAAGGCGGCGCGCGGAAACGCGCACCAACGCTTCAGACATAGCCTCGGCGCTGATTGGAATGGGAAGGAACTCGCGAGCCCCTGCTCGCATGCAATTGAGCATCATCGCAGGGTCTGGTGTCGACGAGTAAACGATGACGTTTGTCGACCCATCGATACAGATGTTCTCAACCAGTTCCAGAGCGTAATCAGGGTCGCTATCCAGATCGATGATGACGACGTCAAAGTCCTGCCTGAGTGCCTGGGCTACCACCCCGGCGCCGGCTGGATATGAAATGAATTCGCGAATGGTTCCATTTGAAAACCGCGCAAGAGATGCGATCACCTCGTCGCGGTGGTACGCATCTGGGCTGATCACCGCAATAGTGAGCGGCATTGAAGTCAGCGAATCGGGAATTTCGTTTGAAGAAGACATATGAACGCTGTAAAGCTATTCCTCTTGTGGCTGTGGTTTGTGTTCAAGACAATTTCTGTAGATGTCCCAGGGCTCTGAACACTTCAGTTACTTAGTTGGGCACTTGGCAGCCCCCGCATGTGAAATCTTGAAGCTCGGGCTACTTGCGCACTTCCAATTCAGCCGAAACAGAGAAGGGGACCATTCACCGTTCTGTACGAGTCAGGGTCAATTGCTCTGGCCCAATACTCGATCTTGCGTTGCGCACCTTTCAGCTGGTCAATGGTCCGCAGGTTGCACACGCCCGGTCACTCAAACTTAAACGTCCAGCACAGCTCGCAGCTTTTGATTCTGAGCCGCTTAGAGGCGCGAATCACTCGCTGGATGAACCGTATCTTAACTCTCTCCTATCATTCAACGTAACTGGTGAAGATGAAATAACACTTCAGAAGACGAAATGACACTTCATATGTAGCATGGTTCCCTTTTCCAATTACTTGATGCTATTACCCCTTATTGACACATTCAACACAAATAATCAGTTGATTTTCCATGCGGTCTCGCCACGCGGACCCTTTAAGCGCAAATTCGATTCCGCAAAAATAGGAAGGTCGATAGGTTCACAGCCTGGAAAGTGCCGGAGATCTGGTGGCGGAGGGCAGGATCGAACTGCCGACCTACGGGTTATGAATCCGTCGCTCTAACCATCTGAGCTACTCCGCCGGATTGCGCTTCAGAAGGGCGCAGCCCATGTAAGCCTGCGAAGGGTTGCGGATCGCGCACACACACGCATCCCCTCTGTTGATGATACGGGCGGCAGGATTGAAGGTCAAACCCGGCTGTCGGAAGCGAGTCCGTATTCACGGAATCGGCGCCGAATCGGTTCGCCCAGCTTCGCCGGACAGGTGAATGGCCCCGGCCCGCTCCTGTAAACTCGCCTGCATGAACGCGTTCCGAATCGCCGGCGTCATTCCGGCTCGGCTCCAGTCTACCCGGTTGTCCCGCAAGGTGCTGCGTCCGATTGCCGGTCGGCCCATGGTCGAGTGGGTTTGGCGAGCGGCCGCTACTTCAGGCCAGATGGACCCGGTCATCGTGGCAACCGATTCGGAAGAGGTGGCTTCCGTTTGCCGGGAACGCGCAATTCCCGTAGTCATGACTTCGCCGGACTGCCTCAGCGGTTCGGACCGCGTGTGCGAAGTGGCGCGGCAGGTCGATGCCGACATTTACGTGAATATCCAGGGAGACGAGCCGACACTGACTGCGGATTTCTTTCCCCCTCTGCTTGCTCCGTTCGCGCATCCATATGTCGACGTCACCACGCTCGCGGTTCCCTGCCCTGCCGAGGAGATCAACAATCCGAACGCCGTGAAGGTGGTGACTGCGCTGGATGGGCGCGCGCTCTATTTTTCACGCGCCACCATTCCGTTTGATCGCGATGGCATCGGGTTCACCGGGTACAAAAAGCACCTGGGAATCTACGCTTACCGGAAGGCGGCCCTGGAAAAATTTGCGGCACTGCCTCCCGGCACCCTCGAACGACTGGAGCGGCTTGAACAACTGCGGCTGCTTGAAAACGGGCTCACGCTTTACGTTGCCGACGCGCCCCGAGACACGATCGGCGTGGACACCGAGGAGGACCTGGCACGAGCAGAGGCGCTCCTGAGCGGCCAGGCCTGAGCGCGGTTCTTTGGCAATCCCTGCTACTTGCCGATGACCAAGATCTGGAACGAGTGCGGAATCATTGGCGCACGCGGGCCGCGCATGAATGCCGGTGGACCACCGGCCGGAGCCGCACCTGCCGGAGGCGCACCTGCCGGTGGCGGCGGAGGCTGGGGCGGTACCGGGCCGTACTCCGCGGTAATGCTGTAGATGTTGCCGGTCTTTGAGTCCATGGTCAGCGTCTTGGCCCGCGCCGGAGTGGCCACCGTCTGCTCAACAGCGAAACTGGTTGGCGAATTCTCTTTGATGACAGTGAGCGTGCCGTCGCCCTGAGAACTGAAGACCTCCATCGTTTCCGGATTGAAGGTAGCTCCGTCGCAGCCAACGCCGATTGGCAGGTCGGTGATGATGTGCCCATCGGTCGCCGAGAGAATGATCATGTTGTTCTTTTCGCGGCAGGCGGCAAAGAGAATGTCGTTCTTGGCATCGAGCGCGAGGCCGGCGCAACCGCCGCCTTTACTCGATAGATCGTACTTGCCCACCATCTTCATGGTGTTGGCGTCGATAACCGCGATGGCGGACTTGTCTTCAATATCGACATAGATTTTCCCTTTGCCGTCGCTCGCAGCCTGCTCGGGCGCGCCACCGATATCGATTGTGCCCAGAATCGATCCGTCCTTATCATCCAGTACTGTGATATTCGGTGCCGAATGGCTGAGCACATAGAAGCGGTGATTGACGGCGTCGTTCAGGTAGCCGTCTGGATTGCCCTCGACGTCGATTTTCTTGATCACGGCAAATGTCTTGGCGTCGAACATCGTGATGGGCTTGGATGTGGCAAATCCGTGCCCCGTCGCACTATCGACAGCGGCTCCGTGTCCGCTGGTATTCGGAATAGTCGCCAGGAGGGACAGCGAGTCGAGATTGTAGACGTAAAGCTGACCTGCGGGCCCGGAGCGCGCAACATAGAGCGCGCGGGCGTCAGCATCGGCAGTGACGTAATCGAACCCGCCATCATTGCCGACAATTTGAATTCGCTGGACTTTGTATGGGCCACTGTCTTGAGCCCGGGCAGCGATTGCGAGTGGCAATAACGCGGCAAGACTAACAATGGCAAGTGCTTTTGCTGACATGGCGAAGCCTCCAACGAATTGTTCTTGTGGTTCCAATTGCATTTTCGACAACGGATTCATCCAGATTCCTGAGTCTGCACGAGGATACATCAGGCATCTGCAATCAGACATCACCGATTTGCAAATTCCGAATTTGGAGCAAGATTCGGATAGCGCTGCGCGGTGAAATCGACGAGGATGGTTTTCGTGAGTTCCAAGACCAAAAACGAATGCAAAGCCGCAATCGAGCTGCGGAGCAAGCTGGCTCAAGCAATTGATCCAGAAGCCTCATGGGCACAAATCTTAGCGCGTGATCCGCAGGCGAAGTTTTTCTACGGAGTAACGACCACCGGGGTATTCTGCCGGCCTGATTGTGGCAGTCGCCGGCCGCTGAGATCCAACGTTCGCCTTTTCGGTTCTGCTGCCGAGGCGCAGGCGGCAGGTTTCAGGCCATGTAAGCGCTGCTTTCCCACTGAAATAAAGCCGAGGCCAGTGGAGAGAATTCGCGCTCACATTGAAGCGCATCTCGACAGACCGGTGCGGCTTGATAAGCTGGGCCGTCTGACGAAACTAAGCCCCTTCACGGTGCAGAAACTATTCAAGCGCGAGATGGGTGTAAGCCCGCTCGCCTATCAGCGCGCGCTCCGGGCGGGTTTGCTGCGCAGCGCACTCAAACAGGGAGAAACTGTGACCCATGCAATTTACGCAGCCGGGTTTGGCTCGGCAAGCCGAGCATACGAGGGGACGCAACTGGGCATGACGCCGCGCCGCTTTTCCCAGGGCGGAAAGGGCGAACGCATCGGTTGGTGCACTGCCGCGACCAAGTTTGGGTGGATCATTGTGGGTGCAACAGAGCGCGGCCTCTGCTGGCTTTCGCTCGGCGCCACAAAATCTGAAGCGAAAGCGAGCCTGCGTGCCGAGTTTCCACTCGCTCAGCTCGATCGCGATCCGGATTTATCTCGCTGGGTCGAGGCTGCGATGGCCATGGTGGCTGAGGAAAGCGAATCCAAGCGCGGGGTAGACGCAATGCCGCCGATGGATCTGCGCGGGACTGCTTTTCAACTTCGAGTATGGCAGGCTCTCCGTAATATTCCGCACGGCGAGACACGCAGCTACAGCCAGTTGGCACGTGAGCTTGGTGATGTAAATGCGACCAGGGCAGTGGCCCGCGCGTGCGCAACCAATCGTGTTGCGATCCTGGTGCCGTGCCACCGCGTGGTGGGCGCAAGCGGCTCGCTCACCGGCTACCGCTGGGGAGTCGAGCGCAAGCGCCAACTGCTGGAAGCAGAACGAGACTGAGTTGATCAGAGGCGAGCGCCGCCTGCTGCCTGAATCGTCTGGCCGCTCACCCATTTGGAATCGTCGGATGCCAGGAAGGTGGCGATGGTGGCAATATCGGTGGGCTGCCCGATACGGCCGAGCGGCGTGTCGGCGATCGCCTTGTGATGGAAGTCGCTGCCGATGAAGCCAGCCGCATGCACGCCCTCGGTCTCAACCATGCCGGGATTGAGCGCATTGACGCGAATCTGGCGCGGGCCCAATTCCTTTGACAGCGCCAGGGTGATGGAGTTGACCGCACCCTTGGTGCCGGAATACACCGCTCCCCCAGGAACGCCCGAAGCCGCAACGGAGCCGATATTGATAACGCTTCCGCCCTTGGGGTTGAATTGTGCAATGGCAGCCTGCGTGGTCAGTAGAAGGCCCAGGACATTCAGGTTGAACTGCTTGTGGAAGTGCTCAGGCGATACGTTTTCGATGGGGCCGAAGTCGTAGACGCCGGCATTGTTGACCAGCACATCGATGGGACCGAGCGACCTAACGGTCTTGTCGACCAGCGGCCCGATTGCGCCTGGATCGGCCAGGTTGGCCTGGACGGCAATTGCCTTGCCACCGGCATTGTTGATATCGGCAACCACCTTTTCCGCCTCTGTCTTGCTGCCGGAATAGTTGACAGCTACGGCAGCGCCGTTGGCCGCCAGTTCACGTGCGATAGCGGCGCCAATACCTTTTGAAGCGCCTGTAACCAGTGCGACTTTTCCCTTGAGACTGCTCATGATCCGCTCCTTGTAACGAAACGTTAACGATTCGACGTTTCGACAACTATCGAATTGATTGCGCAGCACTCAAAAGGATTCAGTATGGTTGAGCAATTTCTTCTTGGCAGCTTGGTGATCAGCTTTGCGGGCTCGTGCTCAGCTTCCCTGGGCGGGCGTTCGGCTCAAGAGCGATGAGGGAAGAGGCCAGGGCTTCAAGGACGCCGGGGCGGAGACTCATGTAGTGGAACTTGCCTACTCGGCGGATGGAGATGACGCCTGCCGTCTCAAGCTCTTTGATGTGGTGCGAGAGCGTTGCGGCGCAGATGGGCAGAGCAGTACCGGCCTCAGCGCAGCTCAATGGGCTCGGCGCACTGGCAATGCGAACCAGTAATTCAAAGCGGCGCGGATCGGCGAGCGCTTTCAAGATTGCAGTGCGGCGGGCTCGGGTCAGTTTAACGGCTGCTTGCGGTTTCTCTACGACTTTGGCGGTCATGGTGGCACTCCGTTCTGCCTCGATCATAGGATGATACCGGAGCTACATTGGTGCGTTGCCATGCGGAGTCGATCAGGACCGGGTCCTTTCCTGACACTCTGAATTCTGATTGCGGGCACAATTTGATAGTGCGCCACCCGACAAGAATATTCGGCACGTCGGGACGGCATCACTCCATTCGCAGGGCCACCATTGGATCGATGCGGGACGACTTCCACGCTGGAATAAGGCAA
>JADGNO010000303.1 GCA_017883405.1 Occallatibacter sp.
CATGCGGCGAGCGCGCTCATAAGTGCGATTGGTGACCAAAACCGAGCCGGCTCCCTGCTGAATCAGGTGGCGTGCTGCGAGCTCGCTCATTTTACCGGCGCCGACAAGAAAAACCGTTCGCCCCTGCAGCGATCCGAAAATCTTGCGAGCCATATCAACGGCGACCGAGGCGATAGAAACAGAATTTGAACCAATGCCGGTTTCAGAGCGCGCCTTTTTGGCGGCGGCAAAGGCGCTCTGCAACAGGTGTTCCAGTTGCCCGGCGATGGTGCCCGATGCTTTGGCCACCGCGAATGCTTCCTTCACCTGGCCAAGAATCTGCGGCTCGCCCACAACCATGGAGTCGAGGCTGGCCGCCATGCGGAATAAGTGCCGAACGGCCTCCTGATCACGATGCTCGTAGATGTGTGGAGCAAGCTCCGCCGAGGCAATTCCGAAACGCTGGTGCAGAAACTCGACCAGATCCGTGGCTGGTGTTTCGACAGAAGCCAGGATTTCAACACGGTTGCAGGTGGATACGATCATGCACTCGTGCACGCCCGGCATCTCGCCCAGCGCGCGTGTGGTCTCAGGCAGCTCATCGCGAGAGATAGCGATGCGCTCGCGCAACTCAATGGGCGCGGTCTTGTGATTGACGCCGATGAGCGAGAGTGTCATTTGACTCCAAAGTTGTGTACGCGGCTGAAGAAGTTTGCCGCAAACACAAACAGCATGATTACCAGGACACCGCCGGATACGTAGGCAGCCTTGCGGCCGCGCAGCCCGGCACTGCGACGAATAAACAGCAGCAGCACGTACACCGCCCAGCTTGCGAACGATGCAATTACCTTGGGATCAAGGAAATATGAAGCGCCCAGCGGCGTTTCCTGCGTGAGCACCGAACCAATGATCAGGCCCACAGTCATGCAGGGAAAGCCGAACTCGAGCGTGGCCAGCGCGATCCGCTCCAGGGTATCGAGCGGCGGCAACCAGTCGAACGGGGCAAACCAGGTATCGCTCTTTGATTTGGCTGAAAAATGCAGCTTGCCCTTGATGCGGCGTTCCTGCACAAGGTACATGAGCGAAGCCAGCAAGCTGAAGCAGAGCGCCGCATAGGCGACCAGCAATGCAATGATGTGCGCTACCAGCCAACTGGCACGGACGCCTTCCGATGGGAAGGTATAGCGGTCTGGCCCGAGCGCGGGAATAAAAACTAGGAATAAAGTGGCCGGCAGAGCGAAGATTCCCAGTGAGACCGCGTCATAGATCCACCAGACCAGGAAAAACAGTCCGGCAACTGCAAACCCCAGAAGCGATTCGATTTCGCGAACACTGACCGGCATCCAGTGGTGGGCTTGCACCATCATCTCCACCACGGAAACAAAATGGAAGAAGAAGGCCATGCCGCCCAGGTGAACGGTGGTCTTCCTCCAGCGAACGATGCCATAGAGCACCGCCGGGAAGACCGTAATACCAGCGGCCGCATACAAAATCGCCGCAACTCGTAGCCAGATCAGGTACATCTCGTCCTTTACCTTAAGGCGTCAGGGGCCAGTATACTGTGATCCAAATCACCAAATAGTGCTTTAGATCCAGATACCTCCCGATGCCCTACTCCAGTAAACATCGTGTCCGGAGTGTTGACTTCAGGGTAAATCCTTTGGCTAGAAGCGCACCGGAAAAGGTGCACGAAGAGTTTCACGGACCTCTTTCGATTTTCGACCCAACCATGAACTGCGGACGGTTATTGTCACTAGGATTGGACCCGCCCTGCTGTCTGATTCAGGATGCCCCTCTAATGAGTACCGGCTATTCCACATGGAGTCCATTGAGGGCTGCAGAGATGAATAGCTTCTCGCGTTAATCTTTAAGGCAGCATGATCCGGGAAGATTCCCCAACCGAAGAAATCGTTCAGGCCCTGTCTCCAGAGGAGGCTGCTCCGCGGGAGGCTGCGCTGCGGTCCCCCGTCCCAGGGGAGGATCCGTCTCATGCGCCTGCTGTAGCCGCGGGCAAGGCCGGGGCGGGCCTTACCCCCTTCATGCGCCAGTGGTCGGCTGCCAAGCGGGAGAATCCTGATGCCCTGCTTTTTTTCAGGATGGGGGATTTTTACGAGCTGTTTTACGACGACGCGGTGGTGGCCAGCCGCGAATTGCAACTGACGTTGACGGCGCGCGACCGGGAGCGGCAGGTACCAATGTGCGGCGTTCCCTATCACGCTGTAGAGCAGTACCTGACAAGGCTGCTGCGCAAGGGATTCAGGATCGCCATCTGTGACCAGATGGAGGATCCCAAGCTCACCAAGAAGATTGTCCGGCGCGAAGTGACACGCGTTTTAACGCCAGGCACCGCGCTCGACAGCGGCCTTGGCCAGGAACAGAACAACTTTCTCGCTGCGTTTTTCGAAGTTGGCGTGCCAACCGCGGATCGGGACAAGCAGGGTGCGACACTCAAGCCGCGCGCGGCGGGGCGAGATGCGCTCTGTGCGATTGCACTGCTGGATGTTTCAACAGGCGAATTCAGAACAGCCGAGTTCCACGGCGCAAACGCGGGGCAACTGGCTGCAGACGCGATCCAGATTGCGGGGGCCCGTGAAGTCGTCCTTGCGCACAGTGCGGAAGTGCCACCGGGACTTGAGCGGCTGGCGACAAAGACGCGTATAGAAGACTGGGTGTGGACGCGAGACTTTGCCGTACCGCTGGTCGAGCGGCAGTTGGGGGTGCGCTCTCTCGATGGTTACGGGCTGGTAGGTCACGACGCCGCCGCGATTGCGGCAGGCGCGGTGCTGCATTACGTGCGAACCACGCAGAAGAACGAAGCGCTGCATATCGATTCGTTGCGCTTTGAAGAGCACTCGACAGCACTTGAGCTGGACCACGTGACAGTGCGCAACCTGGAACTTATCGAGCCTTTGTTTGCCGGGCAGGACGAGCGGGCAACACTGTTTCACGCACTGGACGAGTGCCAGACGCCGATGGGCAAGCGCTTGCTGCGCGCGACGATTCTGCGGCCTCTTATGGACGCCGTCGCACTTGAGGCACGCTATGAAGCAGTAGCCGAGGTGCATGCTGACCTGTTGCGGCGCGAAGAAATTCGCCGAGGGTTCAGCGGCATTCAAGATCTGGAACGTTTACTGGCGCGTCTCAGTCTTGACTCGGCAGGCCCGCGCGATGTGCGTGCCCTGGGAGCTAGCCTTCGCAGATTGCCGGGGCTGAAAACCGCGCTCGATGCAATGATAGCGCCAAAGTGGGTTGAGCTTGCAGCCAGGCTCGACACACTGGATGACGTGACAGCGCGAATCGAATCGACGCTTGTAGAGGATCCTCCGCTGACGCTAGTGGATGGCGGCGCAGTAGCTTTGGGTATAGATGCAGAGCTCGATGAGCTGCGCACTATTTCGAAGACCGGCCGGCAGGCGATTGCGGCGATTGAAGAGCGCGAGCGCGAACGGACCGGCATTGGCTCGCTCAAAGTGCGCTATAACTCGGTGTTCGGATACTACATTGAGATCACCAAGTCGAACCTGGCCATGGCGCCTGCGGATTATGAACGCAAGCAGACGCTGGTAAATGCCGAACGATTTACGACGCCGGAACTAAAGGAGCTGGAACGCAAAATCCTGACGGCGCACGACCGCTGCATTGAAATTGAAAAACGTATCTTCGCGGAACTTCGCAAGACAGTGCTGGAAACGGCTGGACGTATTCGACGCTCAAGCTCAGTTGTGGCTGAAGCCGACCTGCTGGCGGATTTTGCGCACCTCGCTGTTGGTCGCCGCTACATCCGGCCGCGCATCGAAAATGAACCAATAATCGAAGCCGTCGCGGGACGGCATCCAGTAATCGAGCAATGGATGGAGGAGACGCGAGAAGGCCACTTCATTGCCAACGATATATATTTGAGCGCAACCGAAGACGGACCGAGCCTGTTGCTGATCACCGGACCCAACATGGGCGGCAAGAGCACGTATCTGCGGCAAGCGGCAATGCTGGTGCTGATGGCGCAGATGGGCAGCTTTGTTCCCGCGGAAAGTCTGCGATACGGATTGGTCGATCGCATCTACACGCGCATTGGCGCCAGCGATAATGTCGCGCGCGGCCGTTCCACATTCATGGTCGAGATGACCGAGACCGCCACCATCCTTAACACCGCAACAAAGCGCAGCCTGATTCTGCTGGATGAGATGGGGCGCGGAACTGCGACCTTCGATGGACTCAGCCTGGCATGGGCCACTGTTGAATTTCTCCATGCAGACACAGGGGCACGCACGCTGTTTGCCACGCACTATCATGAGTTGACCATGCTGGCGGAAAAGCTGAAGCGTGTGCGCAACCTGCGTGTGGGCGTAAAGGAAGCAGCGGGCGGCATTGTATTTCTGCACAATATTGAGCCCGGCGCCGCCAGCAAGAGTTACGGAATTGAAGTGGCGCGACTTGCAGGTTTGCCCTCTGCAGTCATTGAGCGGGCCAAGCACGTCTTGAAGCAGCATGAGAAGCAGGAGCGCCAGAGCGTGCAGGTGGAGACAACCCCGGAACCAATGCAGCTGACGAGTTTTACGCCGCTGTCGCAGCGTATCGTTGATCGAATTGAGGCAACAGATGTGAATACCCTGACGCCGCTGCAGGCGCTGAATCTGCTGGAAGAACTGCAGCAGGAATTGAAAAGAACAGGGATCGGAGATCAGGGGTCAGGGGTCGGGCGATGACCGATGCGACGCGTACGAATGCGGGAAGTTTGCTGGTAGTTGGGCTTGCGGGGACGGAGCTGACTGCGCTTGAGCGCTCGTGGCTAAAGCTGGTGCGTCCTGCCGGCATAATCCTTTTTCGTCGCAATATTGTGGAGGCGCGGCAGACTCGCGCGCTGCTCTCAGCGGCGACAGCGCTCTGCATGCCGCATAGCTTGCGCTGCGTAGATGTTGAAGGCGGCACGGTGGACCGGCTGCGCGATGCACTCGCGCCGATGCCGTCTGCGCAGGCGGTTGCGAGGGCTGACGCGGGAGAACGAAATGCCGCGATTCTCACCTTTGCCCAAGAGCACGGAGAGCTTGTAGGCCGCGAAGTCAGTGCGTTTGGGTTCAACACCACACTGGCCCCGGTGCTTGATCTTGCTCTGCCTGGTTCCGCTGAAGTGATGGGCACGCGAGCTGCTGCGGCCACATCCGATGGCGTAGTGAATTATGCGCGAGGCTTTCTAGGCGGACTCGCGGCTGAAGGCGTAGTTGGGTGCGGAAAGCACTTTCCAGGGCTCGGCGGAGGCACTCTGGATTCGCATTTGGAAACGCCGTCAATTCATCGAAGCAGGACAGAACTTTGGCTTGAGGATCTCGCTCCTTATCGCGAGCTACGCAAAGAACTGCCGATGGTGATGGTGAATCATGCAGCGTATCCCAATACTCCGGGAGGTGCGCGGCCAGCTAGCGTGTCGCCATACTGGATCACGACCGTTCTGCAAAAGCGCATTGGTTATAAAGGCATCGTGTTTTCCGACGATCTTGAGATGGGCGGCATTCTGAAGTTCATGCCAATTGAAGACGCGGTGATTGCCGCCGTGCGCGCAGGTATGGATCTGATGGAGATTTGCCACAGCCCCGAGCTGATATTGCGCGCATATGAAGCACTGATTTCAGAAGCGGAGCGTTCCAAGACATTTGCTGCGATGCTTGCAGATCGGGCAAAGCGAACGGGGAAGTTGCGGGCTAGATTGAATGGTGCCAGGCCGGCGCGTGCGTTGACGGCGCGGCAATTCGATGCGTTGCGCGCACGGATCGTTCGGTTTAGCGAGAGAGTGGCGGAGGCACAGCTGGCATGACGGCGAAAGCAATGACGGTGGCTGGCATCATGAGCGGTACGTCGGCAGACGGAATCGACGTGGCACTGGTTCGGATTGAGCCGGGCAAATCTCGTCTGAAGATTACGCTTCTTGCGCATGAGGGTTTTGCGTTTCCTTCGCGATTGCGGCTGGCTGTGCTGGCAGCGATGAACGCCAGCGCAATCTCAACTGCTGAGCTGGCGCGTCTGAATTGGCGATTGGGAATTGCGTTTGGCGAAGCGGTGCAGGCAACAATCAAGAAGCACAAGGTCAAAATCGATCTGGTGGGATGCCACGGTCAGACGATCTATCACCAGGCCGTCCCTGAGATGTACGCAGGACGCAAATTTGCTTGCACATGGCAGACGGGCGAAGCGGCCTTGATTGCCGAGGCGCTGGGCGTTCCGGTGGCTTCGAATTTTCGTCCGGCTGACATAGCAGCTGGGGGACAGGGCGCGCCGCTGGTTCCGCTGCTGGATTACGTGCTGTTTGCCGATGCAAAGCGTGGACGCGTGCTGCAGAATATTGGCGGCATTGCGAATTTTACGGCGATTCCGGCCGGCGCGAGTGCGGAACGCGTTGTGGCCTTCGATACGGGGCCCGGCAACATGGTGATCGACGCGCTGGTTCAAGAACTGTTTGGATCTGCATACGACCGCAATGGCGTAATCGCTGCGCGAGGCAAAGTCCTGATGCATGTGCTGGACGTTGAATTGCGCAATCCGTATTACAAGATGAGGCCGCCGCGCACCGCAGGACGCGAACAATTTGGCCGCGCTTACGTGGCTGATTTTTTGGCCAAGTGCCATGCCGAAGGAGGCGCGCCGGCAGACGCAATCGCAACGGCGACTGCGCTGACGGCAGAAACGATTGCGCGGAGCTATGCGCGATTTGTTAAGCCGCGGATGAAAGCCGGCCCGGTTGACTACATCGTTTCCGGCGGCGGAGCCCACAACCACACTCTCATGGCGATGCTCGCAGCGCGTCTCGAACCAATGGGCTGCGTGATCGCAGCAAGCGAGCACTTTGGCCTGCCCGCGGAAGCAAAGGAAGCAACGGCGTTTGCACTGCTGGCGTGGGAGACGTGGCATCGGCTGCCTGGGAATGTACCGGCGGCCACGGGAGCGAAACGCGCCGTGGTCCTTGGGCAGGTTACGTATGCGTAAGTTTCTTGCGCTGGCTGCGCTGCTGTTTTTGGCCGGATGCCGTGGAGCGCAACGTGATCCGCGGACGGTAGTTTTTCTCATTGAAAGCAGCCCGACAAATCTCGATCCGCGCATAGGAACGGATGCGCAGTCGGAACGCATCTTTGCGCTGATGTTTGACGGAATGGTGGATCACGACGCGAACTTTCAGTTCACGCCGGCGCTTGCCACCAGTTGGGAGCAGGCGAATCCGCTGACAGTTATCTTTCATTTACGCAGCGGCGTTCACTTCCATGATGGGCGGCCGCTTACTGCGCGCGATGTGAAGTGGACAATCGACTCGATGCACAATGGCACGGTGATCTCGGCCAAGTCGACGGTGTTTGCTTCAGTAGATTCGGTAGAAGTGCGCGATCCACTGACGGTGGTGTTCCATCTGAAGCACGCCGACAACTTTTTGCTTCGCAATCTGGCAACCGGCTCAACGGGAATTGTTCCGGAGGGCAGTAGGGGCGACTTTTGGAAACATCCCGTGGGGACGGGTCCGTTCAGATTCGTCAGCCAACAAATCGATCAGGATGTGGTGATCGAACGCAATCCGCAAAGCTGGTCCGCAGCGCCCAAACTGGAGCGGGTGCGATTTGCAATTGTGCCGGACACGATCACCGAATCACTAGAACTTGAGAAGGGATCTGGAGATGTGGCGGTGAATTCCCTGCCCATCGATTCGCTGCCGGTGCTGGCGCAGCGATCGAACCTCAAGGTGGAAGAGACCGTCGGAACAGAGATCCAATACCTGGCGTTCAACCTGCGCGACCCGTTACTGGCTGACGCGCGCGTGCGGCAGGCGATTGCCTGCGCCATCGACCGCGATTTGATCATCAAGACCGTGCTGCGCGGATTTGCGCACCCGGCCGTGAGCCTGCTGCCAGAAAGCCATTGGGCATGGACCGGCGATGTCGCGCGCTACGACTACAACCCGGAGCGCGCTGAAAAATTGCTTGACGCTGCAGGGCACCTGCGCGGGCCGGATGGAGTGCGTTTCAAGCTGACGATGAAGACCAGCAACGATCAGGGTGCGAGGCTACTGGCTGCAGTTCTGCAGCAGCAACTAGCCAAAGTAGGAGTCGCGCTCGAACTGCGCAGCTTTGAGTTTGCGACGTTCTACTCCGATGTGACGCGTGGCGCGTTTCAAATGTATTCGCTGCGCTGGGTGGGTGGAAACGAGCAGCCGGATATTTTCGGTTACAACTTCCTGACCTCGAACTTTTCGCCAAAGGGGGCAAACCGGGCGCACTACTCAAATGCAAGGATCGATGCCTTGCTGAGCGACGCGGCGGAAAATCCCAATCTGGCAGCACGCCGCAAGGATTACGCGGAAGCACAGCAGATTCTCGCAGGCGATCTGCCGGCCTTTAATCTGTGGTATGTGGACACGATTTTGGTCCACAGCCGCCGATTGACCAATGTCACTCCTTCGTCTTCTGGAGATTATGGCTTTTTGAAGACGGCAGAACTGGCAAACTAGCTTTTTAAAACCAGCCGAAAGCCCTTCCCCTTAAATTAGAATTTAGATCAGGATTTTTGGCATAAATTGCTGATCCAATTTGCTCACTTATGGCACCTGACGCAGCGCAAATATCGCACTTCACAGGATGAAACCATCATTCAACCTTTTAGGCAGTTGGCACGTCTACCGAAGTAGAAGGTGGACTTTCCCCCTGCCTGAGATCAAGGATTAGTAAGTGGAGATCCGTTCTATGACGAGCAAGACCAAGTTTTGTGTTCCGGCGTTTCTGATGCTGATGGCAGCGCTGTTGCTAACTGGATTTCAAGCCAAGGCACAGGCGCCAGCAGCGGCGGGCGCGCGTTTTCTTGGAACGGTGACGGCTGTGAACGGCACCACCCTGACGGTCAAGACCGATGCGGGCGAAATTCACCAGGTGGATGTTCCAGCAGCCGCTCAATTGAAGCAGGTTGAGCCGGGCGCGAAAGACTTGAGCGCCGCGCAGACAATCGAGTTCAAAACGCTGGCGACAGGAGACCGGGTGCTGGTGCGGCTCGACCCGAACAGTCCGGCCGGCACAAGTGTGGCCTTGCAGATTATTGCCGTAAAGCAGGCGGATCTGGCAAAAAAGCAGGAGAAGGAACGCCAGGACTGGGCGCAGCACGGTGTAGGCGGGCTGGTGAAGAGCGTCGATGCGGGCGCAGGAATGATCGTAATTACCAGCGGAGCCGGTCCAGCAGCGAAAACGCTGAACGTTCACACCGACAAGAGCACAGTCCTGAAGCGCTATGCTCCGGCGTCCGTTCGCTATGACCTTGCGAAGCCAGAGCCAATTGACACCATTCATGCGGGTGATCAGCTTCGTGCCCGCGGGCAGAAAGATGCCGCTGGAGCCGATGTGACCGCCGAAGAAGTTGTTTCGGGCACGTTCCGCAATATTTCGGGAACCATTAATTCGATCGATGCCGCAACTTCGACCTTGCAGATGAAGGATCTCGCCACCAAGAAGCAAGTAACTATCAAAATCACGCCAGACTCGCAATTGCGAAAGCTGCCTGAGAACATGGCCCGCATGCTTGCATCGATTCTGAACGGCACCGGCGGCGGATTCCCTGGTCGCGGCGGACCCGGCGGCGGTGCACCTGGCAGCGGAGGTGCGCCCGGCGGTGGCGGTAATGCGGAGGCTGGAAACGGTGGGCAGGGTGGCCCCGGCGGTGGTCAGGGCAATGGACGC
This sequence comes from Occallatibacter sp., assembly GCA_017883405.1. Classification (GTDB taxonomy): domain Bacteria; phylum Acidobacteriota; class Terriglobia; order Terriglobales; family Acidobacteriaceae; genus Telmatobacter. The sequence continues at coordinate 9,672 of JADGNO010000303.1, forward strand.
CGCGTTGGATTTGTCGGCGCGGGCGGTGGTGGCGGAGGGTTCGATGCCCAGATGATGCTGAGCCGCGCACCGCTGGTAAAGCTCGAAGATCTTAAGAAAGGCGACGCCATCATGGTGGTCGCTACCGACGATGAATCTGGCATGTCAGCAATTACGCTGATGGCCGGTGTTGAGCCGCTGCTTGAAGCCCCGGCAGCGAGCCAGAATCTACTGAACTGGAGCTTGAGCACAGGAGCACCAGACGCAGCGCAATAAGCACGACCAGTAAGACCCCTGGGGACAGATCAGAACGGCCAGGAACTCACGAGAAAAACGAGAGAGGGAACCGTGTACCCACGATTCGCCCACTTTGTTCGACTGGTAGTTGCCGTCTCGATTGCGTTCGCAAGTCTCGCATTCGCACAAACATCCACTGAACCAGCCACAACCGTAACCGCCGGCACAGGCACTCTTCACGGCCACATTGCCGATCCCACCGGAGCTTTGATTCCGGGGGCAACCATTTCTATAACCAACGCGTTGGGTGTGAATGTAAAGAACACCACCTCCGACGCGAGCGGCAGTTATAGCGTTACCGGACTTCCTCCCGGTAGCTATATTGTCCAGACCACAGTGCAGGGATTCGCGCAGTTTACATCTCCGACTCTGCCGCTGGCGGCGGGTCAATCCAAACGCGTTGACATCTCGATGGCCATCGAGAGCGAGCAGCAGAGCGTAGAAGTGGTGGATGAAGAAGGCGCACCGCAGGTAAGCACCGACGCCGGCAGCAACGCCAACGCAGTCGTCCTCAAAGGCAAGGATCTTGACGCACTTTCCGATGATCCTGACGAGTTGTCCAACGAGTTGTCTGCGCTGGCCGGTCCGTCTTCCGGCCCTAACGGCGGGCAGATCTATATTGATGGATTCACCGGCGGAACGTTGCCTCCCAAATCAGCGATTCGCGAAATTCGCATCAACCAAAATCCCTTCTCGGCGGAGTTCGACCGGCTGGGATATGGGCGCATTGAGATCCTGACCAAGCCGGGAACTGACGTGCTGCACGGACGCGCATTTTTACAGGGCAACGACAGCTCGTTCAATACGAAGAATCCGTTCGCGCCTCCGCCGTCCTATCACAGCATTCAATACAACGGAACCGTAAGCGGTGCGCTCGGCAAGAAAGCTTCGTACTTCCTCAGCGTGGAAGGCCGCGACAGTCCCGACGCAAGTATTTACACAGTGGTGATTCCGACGCTGAACACGTCCACTGGCCTCTACTCAGTGCCGAGAGATGCGAACGGCAACGCGATTCCCACGACGGGCGCTGCGTACAGCCCAGCGAATCGCATTGAATTGTCGCCACGCCTCGACCTGCAATTGGGCCAGAAGAACACGCTGACCGTGCGGTATCAATTTGAGCGGTTCACTCGAAGCGGAGTTTTTGGCAACACTTCCCTTCCCACGCAAGCAACCGGATCGACGACGTCAGAACACGCTATCCAAATAAGCGACTCGCAGATCATCAACGATCATGTTGTGAATGAAACTCGATTCCAGTTCAGGCGCGAGCCATCGATTGATACAGCACTTAACGCAACACCGACTGTCAGCGTGTCTGGCTACTTTTCGGGAGGCGGTGCGGGAGCGCAGTTCTCGAACGATAACACCACGCACCTCGAACTTCAGAACGTGACAACGGTCTCTGCAGGCGCACACGCCATCAAGTTCGGCATGTGGGCGCGCGACAATCGAGATGCCGTCACAACCACTCAGGGATTCAACGGCAGCTTCAGCTTTTCCTCAATCAACGCCTACGTAGCAACTCTGAATGGCATGGCGCAGGGCATGACGATTGCGCAAATAGCAGCAACCTGCCCGACTCCCGGGACGTGCACTCCAAACCGGCTGAACTACACCACCGGTAATCAGAAATTTCTCGCCAATGTGTTCGACGCGGCTCTGTTCTTCCAGGACGATTGGAAGGTCAACCGCTTTCTGACGCTCTCCGGCGGCCTCCGCTTTGAAACACAGAACCACGTTGCAGACCACAGCGACTTCGGTCCGCGCTTTGCTATTGCGTATGCGGTTGACGGCCACAAAAAGGGTACGCAGACCAAGACCGTGCTTCGCGCCGGTTACGGCTTCTTCTATGACCGGTTCGGCAATCAGAACCTGATGACCCTTGAGCAAGCCAATGGTGGTCCAAACAGCCAGCATCAGGTCACCATCGCCAATCCCACGTGCTTCAGCTCAACCAGCATCGGCGACGCCCTTTCAAATTCTGGATCGAATGCCGGTTCGAATTGCAATTCCGGCACGGCCACAACACCGCAAACTTACGCGCTGGCCCCTAGCTATCACTCACCCTACAATGAGCAGTTCGGCGCCACGCTTGAACGCCAGGTGAGCAAAGCGGCTACCCTTACGCTGACCTATCTGCACACGAATGGTGTCCATCAGATGGCGACGCGAAACGCCAACGCCTTTCTGCCGGGAACCTACGTTTTCGGAAGCACAACTCTCACAGGAGTTCGTCCCAATCCTTCGCAAGGAATTGTGCGCGAGTACTTCCCAGAAGGCATCTTCAAGCAGAATCAGTTGATCGTGAATGCCAACGTTCGTCTGTCGCAAGCTTTCAGCTTGACTGGGTTTTACACGCTGAACTACGCCAATGGCGACACAACTTCCTTCAATGGCAGCGGAGGCTTTGCGTCGAACTCCTACAACCTTTTGCAGGACTACGGTCCATCGCCATTTGCGCGGCGCAACATGGTCTTTTTCATGGCCAATTACTCCGGCAGGTGGGGCCTGAGTTACAACCCGTTTCTTGTGGTGCAGTCAGGACGCCCATATAACTTAACCACTAACACCGATCTCACCGGCGATAACTTCTTCAACAATCGGCCGGCTTATGCGCCGAGTACGGCGTCGTGCACCGGAAATCCGCAGTACGTTCAGACGCAGTACGGTTGCCTGGATACGAATCCTCAGCCCGGCGAAGCGCTTGTGCCCACTTACATGGGGCCCGCTCCCACCTCCATCGCTTTCAACCTGCGCGTGAGCCGCTCATTCGGACTGGGGCCTGAAGTGGGACAGCCTGCGGGCCAGAATCGACGCGGCGGAGCTCAGGGTGGTCCCGGGGGTCCCGGCGGTGGGCCTGGAGGCCCCGGTGGCTTTGGCGGCATCGGCATGGCGGGCGGGGGTGGCCCGGGCGGCGGTGGCGGGGGGCGTGGAGGAGGAGGCGGCGGCGGCGGCGGGTTCGGGGGTGGCGGACGCGGCGGAATGAGCAACACCGGCCGCAAGTATTCGCTCACCTTCAGCGCGCAGGCTCTGAATCTGTTCAACAACATCGACTATGGAACGCCGGCGGGCAATGTAGTGCCTACGCTGACCTCAGGCTCGGGAGCCACGGCTGTATATGGACCGGGAAGCCGTTTCAACAAGTCAACGAGCCTGGCGGGCGGAATGTTTGCTTCACCCACCGGATCGGCAGCACGTCGCATCTACATCATGGCTGCGTTCTCATTTTAAAAAAAATTGAACACAACAATGAAGGCCGGAGCGAGATGCTCCGGCCTTTTCCATTGCTGGATGGAGTGAACCGCTTAGCTTGATTGTGACCGGTCGAAGGCGCGGCGTAAAAGCGTATCGAGCGCGATCCATCCAGGTCCGAAGACGAGAATGATCAATGCGGCGAACCAGTAGGTGAACGGAGTGGCGTTGTAAAAATCGCTTGGGTTCGAAAGGATGTGGCTGAAGTTCACGCGGTCATCGGGAACGCTGAGGTAAGCAACCGTCATGTTCACAAAAAGAACCAGCGAGACGAGGCGCGCACCGAGCCCGAGGGCGAATAGAATGCCGCCAACAAACTCGACGAGCGCCACAAACAGCGCAGTAGTAGCAGGGGCGGGCATGTTGAGCGAAGCGAAGAACTCAGCAACCCGCGACAGATGCGTAAGCTTGCCATACCCATCCTGCGCAAATTGAAAACCCCAGTAGAGGCGGATGGCCAGAAGCAAAGCGGTTTGCGCGCACGCAAAAGCTGAATCAAGGCGTCGATACTGACGCAGGATAGGTTCGAACATTTTCAATGACCTTTCAGATTTAAAACAGGGATTCCAGTTCCGGCGCGCAAATCCACCCGAGTTCGGCCCATGTGGCAAACCATTCCCGAATGCATTGGGCGCGGCGTAATTCAGAGAGGCGCGAATCGGCAAAACCTGTCGTAATTGCATCCGCAAGCGGCGCACCTTGTGCAATCGCACTGAGCGTGAGAAATTCCTCGCGCTGCAATCGCCGGTAGTACACCGATAGTTCGACTCGGTGCGCGGCAACCCATGTTGGGCGCAGACGCAAGCGCGGCATTTTCGCTGGATGCTCGGGCGGGTCTTCCTGCCGGACACCGGCTTCGCTTGCCTGACGTTTTTCACGCTTATGAAGGTTAAGGACGAGATCGTCGGCCGGATAATCGAGCGCGATGAGCTGCACATGCGGCTGAAGTGCAAGGCGGGAATCCGCATCAAGGGTGGCGATCTGGTCCAGCGTTAGCGGCTCGCGCTCGGCAGAGTCAAAGGCCTGTATGAACGCCCACTCAATACGGGCAACATCAACTGCCAGGCGATGACGGCGGCCCGCATAGCTCGGATGTGCCGCGAGCCACTCGGGCAGTTGCGAACCCAGATTGCGCAATGTGAACGAACGACTTGGGTGCGCACTGAGATAGTCGATCGAGAGGCGATCGAATGCACGAGAGCCGATCACAGCATTGAGCGCCGCAAAGTCCTCAGCCAGAGCACCGAGAACCCTAAACCAGTATTGCCGGTTGTAGATTTCGAGACGCTCGAATGCGTTGAGGCGGCTGTTCGGTGCGATGAACGACGCCGCTATGTCGCTCATGGCGCGGCCATCGGCAGCGTGCAAACGCATTTGCTCATCCGCAGTTAGTGGCTGCATGACGGCGGCGGCCATTTCGCGCTGCAGGCTTTCCAGATTCATCGTGCAGCCTCCGCAAGCGGCTCGGCTTGATGGTGCAAATACTTCTCTGCCTTCTTTGCTTCGGCGTGAACTTCATCAAAGCTTGGAATATGATCGTCCCATTCAAGAAGTGTAGGTGTGGGGCCGCAGCGCTCGATGGCGCGCGCGTAAAGTTGCCACACGGGATCGATTACCGGATGATCGTGCGTGTCGAGTATGTATTTTTCATAGCGGCTGTGACCGGCGATATGAATCTGTGCGACGCGATGAGCGGGTACTGCGTTGACATACGCCATCGGATCGAACTCGTGGTTCATTGCCGAAACGTAAATGTTGTTTACGTCGAGCAGAATTCCGCAATCGGCGCGCTCTACAACTTCCGAAAGAAAATCCCACTCTGTCATTTCCGACGCAGTGAACGCTGCGTAACTTGAGACGTTTTCGACCGCAACAGGGATTTCAAGATAGTCCTGCACCATGCGTACGCGCTCGGCGGTGCGTTCGACCGCCTCCCATGTATAAGGCAGCGGCAGAAGGTCATGCGTGTAAGTGCCGTCGACCGAGCCCCAGCAAAGATGATCGCTGAGCCATGGTGTTCCGGTGCGACGGACGAGAGTTTTGAGGCGGCGCAGATGCTCTGGATCGGGCGCGGTCACCGAACCAAAGTACATTGACACACCATGCTGCACAACGCGATATTGCTCCAGAATCTGATCGAGAGCTGCAAGCGGGCGGCCGGCATCGATCATGAAATTTTCAGAGATGATTTCGAACCAGTCCACAATCGGCTTGCGCGAAAAGATGTGCGCGTAGTGAGGAATGCGAAGGCCGATGCCGACGCCGTGATTCTGATACGCGTTGAAGCGATTGCTTGACATAGGAAAGCGAAGGAAGAGATAGGGGATCAGTTGTGGCGCGGAGGGAGATCAGGCTTCAACTTCCCTGCCGCGCCAGTTGTGAATTTTGGTTGAAACTAGATGGCCTTCGGCATCTTGGAGCCGTCGGTGGCGCAGCCGCCCTTGCCTTTGCAGCTATTCTTGCCCTTGCAGCCATTGTCGCTCGACTTGCAGCCGCCCTGGCCTTTGCAGTCGTTCTTGCCTTTACAGGAGTGCTTGTCATCCGCGGCGTTGGTGCCGCTATAGCGAAGGCCGGCCTTCATGACCTTGGCGGAGTGCGCGGAGGGGGAGGGCTGAGTGGCCGCGTGCGCTGCGACGGAAGTGCCGCCGACCAAGCCGGTGAGAGCTGCGGTAAGGAGCAGTGCATTCAGTTGATTCTTCATGTTCAATTGACCTCACGGTGGGGGTTGGGCGGGGTATGAAGTCCGCCGGTTGCTGCATGCGGAATTGCCGTTCGGCGACGCCGCAGTGTTTGTTCACGAACCTTAAGAGCTAGGGTGAACTCGAAAGGTTACACACTCCGTGCAAAAAAGTTAACTCTCTCTCGCCGTAGTGCGTCAATAGGAATACGTAGCCAGACGACATTTGGATTGGCACGGCTGCGTACGCTGCGCTAACCTGTTGAAGCCGATCAGAGGAATGCCCCGGGAGGTCGGAGGCCAAGTGAACAAGTCAAGTGGTATCAATGCCGTCGCAGGCACCAGCCTCGTGATAGCGATCTTGCAAAGTATTTGTACGGCAGTGCTCACGATTAATGGAATCAGGCTGGCAATCGGGCTGACGGCATTTGTGATGGCCAGCAGCCTGGTCGGACCGGTGCGCTGGTTCCATCAGGACGCAATCCGGATTCCGATGCTGATCATTGCGACGATTGGCGCAATTGTGGATTTGGCGGTGCTGTGGTGGACGCGGCGACTGCGCACGCAACCTGCAGCACAGTGGCGAAGGCGCGAACTTAGCGGCAACGAAAAGCGCTCGCGGCGTTTACAGTTCGCGCTTGCGGTGCTGACGCTACTGCTGGTGGGAACAGAACAATATACGCACATTGTCATCCATCGGCATGGTGCGCGCCCCCACACTACCCAGGCAAGTGCGACGCAGACGCCGAAAACTGCGAAGGGCATATAGCAGAGATTTGCTAATGCAATTGCAAATGATTTCGCGGCCTTCAATCAGAACGATGGGACATTGATCGAAAGGACGAGAACGTATGGGTAGCGTGATTGACAAGCGCATGGCCGCTGAAATGGACGGCTCATTCGTGGTGTTTCTCATCGGAATGCGGATCAACAAACCCTGGAAGATTCACAAATGGCTGCCGGTTCTGCTAGCCATGCCACGCATGATTAAGGAACTGGAAAAGCGTCCCGATGCCGGTTTCCTCGGCCACAACGGCATTGGCAGCAAAGTGATAGTCCAGTATTGGCGGTCGTTTGAGCACCTTGAAGCGTACGCGCGCGATCACGACGCCCAGCATTGGCCCGCCTGGCTCAACTTCAATAAAAAAGTTGGCAGTAGCCGCGGCGACGTTGGCATATGGCACGAGACTTACCTGATTAGTCCAGGCCACTACGAAGCGATTTACAGCGGCATGCCACCTTACGGTCTCGGCAAAATAGGAAAGTTGGTGCCTGCCAGCGGAGCGCGAGAACGGGCCAGCGACCGTGTCAATGCGGGTGTTGCATAACTCGAACTCCGCTTTGCGGATCGCACATCACCAACAATAATCGTCAGGTCTTTGACGTGGCTTGCGGACAAACCCCGTCTTAGGCCGCCTTCACGCCCGTGTGCTCATTTAGCCGTTTTCAACTCCAGTACGTTGACGGAAAATGGCGCAAACGAATGCGTGAAGTCCGTGCTCAATCCAGAGAGGTCAGCCACGATGGGAATGATCTTCTTCGGATCTGCCATCGAGTTGGTATCCGTTGGACCACTTCCGCTCAAGGTGACAATCCTCCCGGTCGAAGCTACTGTCGAAACGCCGGAAACGATGATGTGGACGTCTTGTGCTGTATCGGCCCGATTGACGACTTTGATGTAGATGGTGCCGGTCTTGCTGTCGCGCGTTGAGTCGAAAGACATCAACGAAAGCTGTACCGGCGCAGCAGGCTGCAGCGGTGTCGCCGGACGACGAGTGTAATCAGATGGCGGCAGCGGGGTGGTGCTTTGAGCTCCCCTGCGCGCTGCCTGAGAGTAGGATCCGCCACCCGCAGGGACAGGGCCAATGCCAGGTCCGCTTGGTGGCTGCCATTCCCTGGCCGGCACGTTTTTCGCGGTCAGCGAGACGACCTCATCCCCATGATGCGTAGCAAACATCGATTGCAGGTAGTACGACGGCGACCCATACGAAGTGGTTGAGTTATAGCCAATCAAATCCACCTGCCATTGCATGCCGCCGGGATCCACTCGCGTAAACAACGGCGCGTAGCTTTCTCCCGTGACCAGATGAGCATTGCGTTCCATCCCTATCATCCACGCTGCATCGCCAAGTGCCGCGCTCCAGTTTGGAGTGGCTTCGCCAACGCGTGTTGCCCACTCACCGACGAAAACCTCCGAGGTCCCTCGCCCAACAGGCCGGCGAATCGGGTCGTAATCGCTGGCATGAAACGCCATCTCTTCCTCTGAACGCCGATAGTAGTGCTCGTCAATCACGTCGGCGGCCCGTGTGGTTACCGGATCAGTGGCAATCAATTTGAGGTTCGGATACTTTGCCTTAATGGCATCAAAGAATTGCGCAAAGCGGGTTTCATAACTTCCGGGCTCTCTATCGCCACCGTCTTCATTACCTATTTCGACATAGTGCAACTTGAACGGAGCCGGATGCCCGTCTTTAGCGCGGCGTGCGCCCCATGTTGTGTTCACATCACCTGTTACATATTCAATTTCGTCCAAGGCGTCTTGAATATATGGCTGCAATTCGTGGTGTAGGGTGATTCGAGCGCCGCCCCGCAGGGAGAAGCCTGCATAAACCGCCAGCAATGGTTCCATATCGAGATCTTCGCACCAGTCCAGAAATTCAAGCAGCCCCATGCCATCGGAGGACCAATACTGCCACGAATCGTTCCAATGTCCCGGACGCTCCGAAACATCACCAATTGTTTTCTTCCAATCGAACCGCGTCTCCAGCGTCCGGCCTTCAAGGTAATTGCCGCCGGGCAGGCGCAAAAAGGCCGGCTTCATATCCGCAAGCAACTGCATAATGTCCTGGCGGTTGCCGTTTGCCCGATCTTTGTAGGTGGGCGGAAGCAGCGAAACAAATCCGAACCATACGGTCCCGGGATGGTCGGTAAGTATCACGAATTTGTTCTCGGCTGATACTGGTACATTGCCAGTCGTCAGCGTAGCACTGTATTTCTTCCACTCCTGCGAAATGCCGGATACTTCTGCTTTGGCGCGTACGGACGAGCCGTCGTTGCCAAGAATCTCGAGGGTCAGCGGCCCAGCAAAGCCCGGCGCCGCCTTGGCGTAGAACGTTGCCTTGTAAGTAGTATTGGCCTTTACTGGAATGCCCCAGAAGCCGTCGTTCGCAATGCCTGCGCGTTCTGTGCGGCTGGCCTGGTCGACCACAAGCTTGAGCGTGGCGGTTACGGCCGCGTTGAAGGGAGTGCCGGCATCGAGCGACATGGAGCCTGCCGCCCCGCCTTCTTTTATCATTTGCCAATGCACGGGATCTTTGAGGTCTTCCTTGAAGTTTCTATTGCGGATGAGTTCAGCGTAGATGCCGCCGTCGTAGGAATAATTAATTTCTTCGGTCATCAAGCCATAAAACAATGGGCTCACATGGGCCGTAACCTGATCGGCCTGGATGGAAATTTCCGCTGGCTTTTGCGACGCGGCGATCAATGGCGCACATAGGATCCCAACCAACAGGACCGGGCGAATTCTCAAAAATGCATTCATGGAGATACACCTTCGTTTACTGGCAAGCTATTGGATTTCTGAAGTGTGTATCTTACGGAGTGAAGCAATGAACTGTCCAACGGGAGAGCATACTCTCAGCCGTGGTGTTAGAGCAGTTGGACAGCTGGTATTCGGCTGCGGAGGAAGTAGAGCACGCGCCGCAGAGCCGACTGAGCGCGTGCCAGGTTTGGATTTTACTTTTGGCTGGCAGGCCGGGTGTGCATTGTCCCGTCCTCGCCGTCCTTGTACTCCACAACGTCCTTGTGGTTTCCGTTGGCAGTGGAAGACACCTTCGTGGTCTTGTTATTTCCCGGACGAGTACGCTCGGTAGCGCCATCCGTTCCATTCTGCGATCCGGTTGTGGAAGGATCCTGAGCTTTCAGCGTCGAGTCAGGCTTCTCATAAAGCGGGTTGGTACCCTCGCTCTTTTGTTCTTTGTACATGGGATTGTTTTGCGCGTCGCTCATCTTGGCGGCGTCTTTTGAGGTAGCGTCTAAAGAGACTTCACTTTTCGCCTTTCCAGCATGTTCCGGCATCGAGCCCGCATTGCTTGATTCTTGAAACGCGGGATTGTTCTGCACGGTACCGCCGGATGTCATCTTGGCGGCGTCTTTTGAAGCTGCGTCTAAAGAGACGTCGCTTTTCGCCTTCGCTCCCGATCTGGCCGCATTCTTCGTGTCATTTGGCTCACTCTGCTGCGCTGTTGCCAGTACTCCGGCCAGCAGCATAGTCGTTAAAGCAATACTCCAGACGATCTTCGTAAATGACTTCATTTACAGCCTTTCCGGGATCGAACAACTGGATGTTCAAACCAGACTCGCTCCCATAGACAGCAATTGCGGCGGCAATCTGCCGTCGCAACCCAAGCCTCAAAAGAACATGCCGTTGAGATGGCTGTCAAAACACTTTTGGGGGAGTTACCGGAAGGTAAGCTGCGAGTAATTAGGTGGTCAATTCTCTCTCGAGCCGCTGGTGCAGACGTTCGCTGAATCCCGCCGGAAGTTCAAAGACGCGATCGTCGGCGACCAGGACAACCACGTTACGGGTGGAGTCGAGAATTGCGGAGCACAGCTCACATGTCTCCAGGTGGCGATCGATTTCCGCGCGCAGTTCCGTGTCCACCTCGTCGTCGATGTAGTCGGAGATGTAGTCCCAAACGTGTTTGCAGTCGATCCTCATGCGCCCCACCCAAATAGTCTCCCGCGTTTGGGCGCAAACCCTTTCAAACGCGGAGCCAAATCCCGTTGCAGCAGTGCCCGTGCACGGTGCAGGCGTACCTTCACGCTGCCCTCGGTAATGCCCAGAGCGGCAGCTGTTTCTTTTACATCCATTTCTTCGATGTCTCTCAATAGCAGAATGTTACGGTAAATCGCAGGCAGCCCTTCAATGGCCTTGCGAAGTGTTTCGCCCAATTCCTTGCGCTCAAGCGCCTCCGTCGGCACCTCCCGCCAGCTGGTCAGGAACGCTGGGGTGTAGTCGCCGCCCTGGTCGTCCATCAGAGCGTCCAGTGAGTCTTCGCGACGGGATAGGTCTTTGCGGATCCTGCCCAGCCCCTCGTTTCGTGCAATGGAGAGCACCCAGGTACGGAATTGTGAGTCGCCACGAAAATTGGCGAGATTGCGGTAGGCCTTGATTACGGTCTCTTGCGCGGCATCCTCAGCCTCGGCTTCATTGCGCAAAAGTGAATTAAGTAGAAAGTAAATAGGCCGCTCGCATGGACGGATGAGGTCGTGGAACAAGTGCTTTTCGCCCTGCAGGATACGGCGAATGCACTCAGCCTCAAATTCGGGATTGGGAGCGGATTTCATGCTGAAGTTACTGGCGTTAAGGCCCTCGGTGAGCCCAAAGAGAACTATAGCAGTGCGAATTTGCCCAAAAAGGTTCGAGAAATCGTTTGCTGGTAAGTGAAGCCCTAAGTTTTTCAAATAAATGGAATTCCTTACTGGAAAACTTAGAAATGGGCTGTACAATCTCCACACGAGGAGAACCATGGCCGGAGATATGTCAATTACGTGCAGCGATTGTGGGCAGGATTTCACCTTCACCGCTGCGGACCAACAGTTTTTTCAGGAACGAGGATACTCGACCCCAAAGCGTTGCAAGCCTTGCCGTCAGGCAAAGAAAAATGACCAGGGGGGTGGAGGCTCCGGTTACCGTTCGGCTCCGTCACAGGGAACTCCGGTGATTTGCTCGGGCTGTGGGCAGCCAACAACTGTACCTTTTGAGCCGCGTGGTGACAGGCCGGTATTTTGCCGTGACTGCTATCAGGCGCGCAAAGGCAGCAGCGGTGGCGGTGGATCGCGTGACCGCGGTCGTCGTTCCTACTAAGTCCAACCACTCGCGACAGCGCCGCGAAAACTGAATTGTGTAAAGCGCGGATGGTTAAAATCGGGATCTGAGAAACGGATTATACGGCAGGACAACGCGTAACGTTCTCTGAAAGGTTGTTCCCTGTTTTAGCCAGTCTTCGCAAACAATCAGCGCATTTCAACAATGCATTTTTGAATCCAACCGAAAGGGCAGCCTATGGGCTGCCCTTTCTTCATCTGTACGGCTTTGCCGCTCCAGGCTTATTGCGAAGGCAGTGCCGGCGTCAGTCCGTGGCGCACCATAATTTCTATCATCCGCGCGCGGTCGGGCGGGCCCCCTGCCGCTGCCCGGCCAACTTCGGCCATTTCCCTGAAGTATTCCGGCCCAATGGCGGCGGGAGTAATGACGCAAAGTGCTTTCACATCGCGGTCCAAATTGTTGTCGAATCGGTGAATTGCGCCGCGTGGAATACACAGCGTCTGCCCCGGCCCGATATCGAAAGGTTCGCCATTCACAGTAAAGGTGATCACGCCTTCGATGCCATAGATTGTCTCTTCATAGTGGTCATGGCTATGCGCGGGCGCCTGCAAACGCTGGCCACCGGGAACCGACAGCTCGAACATGGCTACCGAGCCAGAGGAGTTATCGCCGGTGAGCAGAAATCGTATAGCCAGCGGGCCGACATGAATTGTCTCTTCAGCAGGACTGACAAGGGGGATGCTTGTTGGCTGAGTCATTTTCGCCTCCCTTCATTTGGTAAATTCCATTTACCGTGCTACCATGTAAACGGAATTTACTAAGGTTGTCAATGGAAAAATCCGGTCACATCTCGGCATTCGAACCCAAAGATTTGCTCATCGGAGCCATGATCCGCATACCGGCCCAGGCTATCCATCACAAGATCATTCAAAAGCTAAATGCGGCGGGTTTCAACGATCTGAGTCTGCCGCATATCGCGGTTCTGCAGTACCCCGGACCCGATGGCGTGCGTCCTGGAATGCTGGCCGAGCGCGCAGGAATGAGCAAACAGGCCATGAACCAACTGCTCCGAAGTCTTGCGGGGATGGGCTACCTGGTTCGCCGCGATGCAATCGATGGAAGACGGGCACGCGTTGTTCGCCTTACCAAGCGCGGCAACTCCGCATTCACCAGAATCATAGAAATTCTTCGCGAAATCGAAATCGAGTGGAGCACTGAGCTTGGCCCGAAGGAATTTGCCCAGTTAAAGAAGTTACTTCACCGTGTTTGGCAGAGCAACTTGGTGAAATCGCCGGGCGGACCCGATTACTTCGCCCGGTAAGACGTTTGAAACCATGTCGTTACGATTTGCGATTAGAAGTCTTGATCGCTTGCGGGTTTACGGGTACTCAGCATGGCAACATGACGGAGTTTTCATAATCTCAATTATCAATTCAGTGGACCGGACCATGAATTCTCCTGTATATCTTGAACAAACCTACGAAAGGAACCGGAGATCGACAGTCTCTGCTTTGGATTGTGCCGGATCTTAGTGGCTCGACTGATAGAGCCCGTTAAGTGAAGACGCCGTAAGGACTGCATCGAGATCAACTGGGATCTACCGAAAGGCAGGTATGCCTGACGGAAAAGGCAATGGCCCAGAGCAACCTCCGTTCACCAGGATTAGATATGCATTTCGCTCTTTGGGCGCTCACTTCGACAGTCATCCTGGTCATTATTGGATTTGTCTATCAATCGATTGGGTGTGAACGGGATCGCCGACGCTACGCCGGTGCAGGCCGCTGGATTTCCACAAAATCGGGTTCCAACCTCTATCTTCTTGAACAAGGCGACGGCGGCCCTACGGTCATCTTTGAAAGCGGCATTGGCGCCACCAACTTGAACTGGCGGCATATTCAGAGCGCCGTATCCCGGTTTACTGCGACAGCTTCCTATGATCGCGCCGGACTCGGGTTTAGCAGTGCCTGCCGCAGCGCTCGAACACCAGGGAACATCGCCGTAGAGCTGCACGACCTGCTTCAGCGCGCCAACATCAAGCCGCCCTTTATTCTTGTTGGACACTCGTTTGGCGGTCTGGTTGTGCGGCGCTATGCACTGCTCTATCCGGAAGACGTTGTCGGGGCGGTCCTGGTTGATCCCATGCGTTGCGAAGAATGGCCGCCGCTTGATCCAGCCAAAATGTCGCAGATCAAGCTGGGGCGGCGACTGATTCGTTATGCGGTGCCCATCGCTTTTTGCGGCGTAACGCGACTGGCCGTGCGGTCTGCATTCCGCCATGCTGGTCAAGTGCGCACCAATCTTGGCACTCCGCAAAAAATCGGCGGCCGGCATGTTATCCAGCGCATTAAACAGGAAGTAGGCAAAATGCCCCGCGAAGTTTGGCCTGTGGTCGCTGCACACTGGTCGCGACCCAGTTTCTATGCCGGCATGCGCAGCCACATCAGCTCAATTCCCGACACAGTGCGGGAGATGTGCCATGCGGAGCCTATCCGCGAGATTCCAATCCGCGTTCTGACACCCGGCAAATCGAAGCCGCTATCGGACTCGTGCCTGCGCAGCATCGGCACCGATGTCCAGCAGGTAATTGCAGAAGACAGCGAGCACTGGATTCATCTTGATGAGCCCGAGCTTGTGATCGCCGCAATACGCGAATTGGTTACAGCGACGACCCCGGAGCCAGTGGGCGTCATCGCCTGATTCGCACTCGATATCGATCATGAACAATCGGAGGGCTGATGCGGTCAGTTATGCCTTGCCTGCTTCACAACGCACCGCTTGCGCTTCCGGTGATCAACATTTTGCTCACAATGCAAGAGCAGGCGGCGGTGTAATGCCTGCAGATCCGCTACAGGATGCTTGCGCTTTTACGCTGGCTCAGGACCGCTGCCTTGCGGCGGTCCTTTGAAGCGTGATCTATCTGCTTCCAAAAACCGATGAAGTAGTCGATTGCTGAAATGGTGGAGACCAGCACCGTGAAGTAAATTGCCGCAATGGCATACCACTTGACCGGAATAATGAGCACGCCGATCTGCCAGTAGTCCCAGCGATGCGCGAGCAGCGCTGAAGTCACAGAAACAATTTGGACCACTGTTTTAAGCTTGCCAAGATCGCTGGCCTGGATGGTAAAACCTTCAGACGATGCGATAGAGCGAAGGCCAGAGATGAGGAACTCGCGGCCGATGATAACAACGGCGATCCAGACTTTTACGACTGCGGGATTGTAGGCGACCAGCGCAATCAGCGCTCCGGTGACCATGATTTTGTCAGCCAGCGGATCGAGCAGCATGCCCATGGTCGTTATCTGACCGCGCCTTCGAGCCAGGTAACCGTCGAGACCGTCCGTAATCGATGCCAACACGAACAATACTGATGCGGATAACTCTTGTGCGCCGTACTGATGCCAGGGAAAGTGCGGCGTGAGTATCCACAGCAGGAGTGGGATCATAACGATCCTGCTCATCGTGATGGAGTTGGGCAAATTCATGTGTGCCGGGGTTTCTCGAGGTCTGTCTCCGGTTTGGTTTCATTATCGCACCATACACGGAAGGCATTGCTGCCTGGGGCCTCGAAAACCGCGCACAAGCCGCAGTTTCAGCGCATGAAAACAGCGGGAAAGGATGTTCCCTTCCCGCTGCTGTGTACTAATTACCTTCGTTACTATGCGTAGATTCCGCGCTGTCTGATGGTGAACGCTACGCGGTCGATTGCGAGCATGTAAGCCGCAATGCGATTGTTCACATTGTGCGCTTCAGCGTAGCGAACCACATCGTCGAAGCTGTCGCGCAGCAGTGTTTCAAGCTGCTCGTTGATGACGGCTTCCTTCCAGAAGTAGCCCTGGCGATCCTGCACCCACTCGTAGTAGCTGGCAGTAACGCCGCCGGCGTTAGCAAGTATGTCAGGAACGATAAAGATGCGTTTCTCTGCCAGTATCTCGTCGGCGACCGCCGTGGTAGGGCCGTTGGCGCCTTCCACAACAATCTTCGCCTTGATCTGCGCGGCGTTGCGACTGGTAATCACGTTCTCAGTCGCCGCCGGAATAAGAATGTCGCAATCGTTGAGCAGTAGCTCTTCGCTTGGCACGTCTTCCCCGCCGCGGAAACCCAGGGTCGTGCCGTTACGGTATTTGTATTCGGCAAGCTGGTGGATGTCGATGCCGTTGTTGTTGTAAAGACCACCGTCTTTCTCGGCGATGCCGACGATCTTATAACCCTGCTCCATCATTAAGCGGGCGGCATTGGAACCCACATTGCCAAAGCCCTGAATAATGACGCGACAGCCTTCAATCGACATGTTGAGATAGCGCAGGCTTTCGTTACATGCAATCATTACGCCGCGGCCTGTAGCCTCAATGCGGCCCCGCGATCCGCCCATGTCGAGCGGCTTGCCGGTGACCACACTGGTGACTGTCTGCCGCATGTGCATGGAGTAGGTATCCATGATCCAAGCCATGGTCTGCTCGTTGGTGTTCACATCGGGCGCGGGCACATCCTTTTCTGGTCCAATGAACTCGATGATCTCCGAAGTGTAGCGGCGGGTCATGCGCTCAAGTTCGCCGCGGCTCATCGATTTTGGATCACAGATGACGCCGCCCTTGGCCCCGCCGAAAGGAATGTTGACGACCGCGCACTTCCACGTCATCCAGCTAGCCAGCGCACGCACTTCGTCCAGCGTGACATCGGGTGAATAGCGGATGCCGCCCTTGCAGGGGCCGCGAGCAATGTTGTGCTGTACGCGGAAGCCGGTGAAGATCTCAATGTGCCCGTCGTCCATGGCGACCGGGAAATGCACAATGAGTTCGCGCGCCGGTGTCCGAAGGAGTTTCCAAAGGCCTTCATCCAGATTGAGTTTGCGTGCGGCAAAGTCGAACCGCGCGTTTTGCGCTTCCCAAGGATTGATCTCCTGGTCTAATGAAAGTGCAGGATTGCCAGATGACATGAATAATCTCCGTTCTCTCTCCCCGCCCTGGGGCTCTGGAGCTCTTGCCCTAACGCGGGTTGGCCTGGCTGATTGCCCCGGCAACAGCGGGCCGGGTAGCCTCAAGCCCCGTTGAGTTTAGGCTACACGGGTTTTTCAGTCAATCCTACTTGAATTGGGCCAGCGCTGAATTGGCCGCGCTCGGGAAATAGTTTTCCATTCTGGCTGGCCTGGCCGTGAAATCCGAACAGACCAAGAACGGCGTTTTGATCAAACCCTTTAAATCGTGCGCGCTGGCGAAGGCTCTTCTCTTGGTTTCAATGGATCGGAACTCCCGAGGGCACTATGCGCGATCGTTTCCGAGCTCGTCTCATGGGCACTCGCGTTCAATTTCCGCTGTGACCCGCGGTATTTGCGTTGGCCCGGGGAACCTCTCCGCTCTGGTCCGGAAGCGATGTTCACTTATATGTCACTTGCATGTTTCAGTCTGAACTGGTTTGCTATGCAATGGCTCGTGAACGGGCCCTTGCGTTGTACCTAGATGGAGTTGTTCGTGAACAGGCTGGCAATTGTTGTTTTCTTCGGCGTGACTTTAGCATTCCCGATATTTGGCAATGCGGATGACTCCGCTCAACAACAGCTGATGAATGCAAAGCAAAGCTCTGATCTGACTCTGAACGAAAAAGAGCCGTTCGAACTCGACGTGGACTTCACGGCTCAACAAAAACTTCCCACCCAGGGACATCTCTCGATGAAATGGAAATCCAAGGATGAGTGGTGGAGATCGATTGAGCTGGGCGACTTCAAGGAGATCGAAGTTCGAAACGGGGGCTGGCTCTATACCTCTCGCAACAGCGATTCAACCCCGGTGCGCGTCAGGGAGTTTTTGCAGCTGATCCAGTTTGGGCAGGAAGCAAAAGACCTGGTGACCGACAAACAGCAGCCGTCCACGGAATACGGTTTCCCAGTGAGTTGCCTTCGCGTAAAGAAGAATCATACAAAAGAGACCCCGCACGTAATCTGCCTGAATGTATCGCACGAGATTTCGAGCGACACATGGTGGGATTTGCCTGACAGCCCTACGCGCCTCGAATTCGCCGACTACTTCGATTTTGATGACCACCGCTTTCCACGCACATTGCAAATGCTTGAGAACGGAAGCCGCGTGATCAAGGCATACGTAAAGACTCTTGCGCCCAGCCCATTCAACGACGTGCTGCTGACCAAACCCGATGGAGCAATCGAGCGGCGTCAGTGCGACAACTGGAAACCTCCGATGGCTGTGAAGACACCCGATCCTCCCTATCCCCCGGCGGCAGGAAGAAATGGCTCCATTGGGGACTCAATCGTCTCTATGACAGTGTTGGCCGACGGTTCGGCAACAGATTTTCAGCTGATTGGCAGCGCCAGCCATGCCATGGATGCATCAACCCTGGACACTTTGAAGAAGTGGAAGTTCAAGCCGGCCACATGCGGATCGGAGCCGGTGGTCTCAGACGTTGAGGTAATCGTTAGCTTCCGGCTCAGGTAGTCGCGGGGTTCAAGCGCAGCGTGGCCCGTCGGGCGAAGTAACAGCGATCGCAAGCTATTACACTGGTTTCTGTGAGCAATTCTTCGAAAACAGCCCAACCCAGCCGCAAAGAGTTCCTGGCCCTGGCCAAGGATCACACCCTGGTGCCCGTTTGCCGCACCCTGGCCGCCGATCTTGAAACGCCGGTGTCGGCATTTCTACGCGCGGCCTGGCCGGAGAAAGAGTGTTTTCTGCTGGAGTCAGTGGAAGGCGGCGAGCAGGTGGGCCGATACACTTTCATCGGGCTCGCTCCGTTCAAGAGAATCGTGGCGCGCGGGCGCAACATAACGATTACTGAAGGCAAAAAGGTGGTCGAAATTGACGACGACATTTTTGCTGTTTTGCGGCGGGCGCTCAGCGGCCACAAGCCAGCGCGTCTGCCAGGGCTGCCTCCCTTCACGGCCGGAGCGGTGGGCTATTTTGCCTACGATGCCGTGCGGCAAATCGAGCGCCTGCCTGAATTAGCCAAGGACGAAATTCAGATCCCCGACGCATGCCTGCTCTTTTTCGACGAAGTGCTGGCCTTCGATCATGTACGCAAAGAGATTTGGCTGGTAGTAACGGCAGACGTGACGCGTCATAAGCCGGCCCAGGCCTTTGATCGCGCAGTCGAGCGGCTGGACAAACTGGAGAAGCGGATTCTGCAGCCTCTGCCCAAACTGGCCGCGCATGTGAGCGCCGGCACCGGAAAGAAGGCCCCTCTCAAGGTGAAATACCGGACCAGCAAGCGCGACTACTTGGCCGCGGTGGAACGCACCAAGGAGTACGTTGCTGCCGGAGACATCTTCCAGGCGGTCTTGTCACAGCGCTTTGATGTGGAACCGGAGGTGGACAGCTTCCAGGTCTATCGCGCACTGCGTACAGTGAACCCAAGCCCTTACATGTTCTTTTTGCGCATTGCTCCCGATGCGCCGCTAGGCGATTCAGGAGATGCAAAGAGTAGAAGCAAGCAGCCGCGCAGCGCCAAGACAATTGAACTGGCCGGCTCGTCGCCTGAACTGCTGGTACGCGTGAATAAAGGCAACGTGGAGTACAGGCCGATTGCCGGAACTAAGCCTCGCGGTGCAACCGAGCAGGAAGATCAGGCATTGGCCGACGAAATGATGCACGACGAGAAGGAGCGGGCGGAGCACGTGATGCTTGTCGACCTGGGCCGCAATGATGTTGGCCGCGTAAGCGAATTTGGCAGCGTGAAGGTAGACCGGCTGATGTTTGTCGAGCGCTACTCGCATGTCATGCATATTGTGAGCGCGATTTCCGGCAAGCTGCGTCCTGACCTGACCGCCGTGGATGCGCTGCGAGCCTGCTTCCCTGCCGGAACTCTGAGTGGCGCCCCTAAAGTGCGCGCCATGGAAATCCTCGAAGAACTAGAACCGGCGCGGCGAGGAACCTACGGCGGAGCGGTAATGTATGCGGACTTTTCAGGAAACCTCGACTCGTGCATTGCCATTCGATCCATGCTGGCCGTAAACGGCAAAGGCTATGTTCAGGCCGGTGCCGGCATTGTCGCCGATTCCGTGCCTGAAAAAGAGCATCAGGAATCGATCAACAAGGCCCAGGCAGTCATCCGCGCAATCGAGCGCGCACGGCAAATGTAAAAACGAGGATTAGGGACCAGGTGGCAAGCGGCACTATTCTTCCGCGCCAAACACACGCCGGAAGAAGTGGCCGATGTTGCCGAAGAATCCACGTTTTTTATGAGGCGCAGACTTCGTCCTGGGCTGCGCTGCAACAGCTGGAGCCGCCGCAGTAGATGCAGTTTGCGCCGGGATTTCAGCCACAGGGACATCCTGTTTACTCTGGTAGACCAGTGGCGGCGCAGTCTGAGCCGGGCTGTTCGTAGTGGGAACAGGAGCCGCGGCCACCTTTGGTGCTGGCGCGAG
Organism: Occallatibacter sp.; assembly: GCA_017883405.1. Classification (GTDB taxonomy): domain Bacteria; phylum Acidobacteriota; class Terriglobia; order Terriglobales; family Acidobacteriaceae; genus Telmatobacter. Next base: position 30,077 of record JADGNO010000303.1, read on the forward strand.
GCCCATGCTTTGCGCAAGAGGAAACTCGTTGCCCTTAGACTCGGCAGGCGGGCAGCCACAGGGTTCCTTCTCCTGATCGACAACCTCATGCAGGCTGCCGTGCTGAAACATGACGCGCTGTCCCGGTTGCACGCGGTACGCACCGCCATCAAAGACGCTGGAGACCACAACATAAGGCCCGTTGACGCCGGAATTGTCCACGCAGGTGTCGCCCTGGCCGCCCAGCCGAACCTTAACGTCGGCTGCTCCCGGTCCGCCAATAAGGATACGGAAGTCGGGAGTCAGCAAAACGTCGGCGCTCTTGAGGTTGGCCGTCGTGCCGGCGTAGCTCAATTCAATCGCGCCATGGTCCATAGCCATCATCAATCCGGGCACACCGTCGTTTGAATTGCTTGTATCTGCGGTGAGCTTGACGTTAGTTGCAGCGCAAACCAGCAATGTGCCGCGATAAGGCAAGGTGATGTGGGTTGTTTCGTCGCCCGAGGTCACAGAGGCATTTGCTGCCACGTATGCCCGGCCTGCGTTCACCATCAAAGCGCCGGTGACTTCGGCCGCATGGCCAGGGACCTTGCTATCGAGAGGGATGATCGCAATCGGGCGCGTCCCGGAGGGAATCGACTGCTGCTCTTGATTGTTCGAAGCCGGATTCGCCTGAGTCTGCGGAGCATCTGGCGCGGGTGCGGAAACCTGCGCACACACCGCGTTTGCGGCAATCAGAGCGGCGAGGAGCGGCGTGATTTTAGCGAGGCCCATACATTCTTCCTTGCGGGAAAACCGGAGCACTTAGACAGAGTGGGCAGTTCGCTTACATCGCGAGGAAATTGCGAATCATCTGGTGGCCGCCCTCGGTAAGCACACTTTCGGGATGGAATTGCACACCTTCAATCGGCAAACTACGATGGCGCAGACCCATGATCACAGTCCCGGCAGCTCCGTTGAGCTCAGGCGTGCGCGCGGTGACGGCAAGATCGGACGGCAGCGACTTCTCCTCAACGATGAGGGAATGATAGCGAGTACAAGTAAGCGGCGTAGGCAGGCCGGTAAACACTCCCTTACCGTCATGCTCCACGGCGCTGGTTTTACCGTGCATCAGGTTGCGGGCGCGAATCACTTTGCCGCCAAATGCCTCACCGATGGCCTGGTGGCCAAGACAAACGCCAAGTATGGGCGCCTTGCCCGCCATGTGCCGAATGAGCGGCACCAGAATACCGGCTTCCCCTGGCGTACACGGCCCCGGCGAAAGCAGAATCCGGTCTGGGTGAAGCGCTTCAACCTCTTCCACGGTCAGCTCGTCGTTACGGCGCACAACCACCTCTGCGCCCAGCTCGCCAAGGTACTGGACCAGGTTGTAAGTAAAGGAATCGTAGTTGTCGAGGACAAAGACCATCGCGACTTTCAGTTTAGCAGCGAGTGACCGCGTTCGGGGCGACAAGCCGTCTGAGCCGGGAATGCCGAGATAGGCGTTCGACAAGCCAGCCCAGGCGGTTGCGCACTTGCGGCACATCTGCAAAACTGGCCTTGGCTTATGACAATGGTTTTGCATTTTCTGGTTAAGGGTCGCGTGCAGGGAGTGGGCTTTCGCTGGTTCGTTCATCGCGAGGCAAGCGAACTGGAACTGCGCGGCTGGGTGCGCAACACGGAGGACGGCGACGTGGAAGTTGTGGCCGCAGGCGACGTAGCCGATCTGGCCGAACTGCGCGCCAGCTTGCGCAAGGGCCCTCGCGTCAGCCGCGTAGACAACCTGATCGAACACTATCTCGACGACAAAGAAGCCGAGGGGCTGGACTCATTCCGCACTGCTGGCGCGTGGTCAGGAAGACAGTCGCAGAAACGCACTCCGCAATCACTGTCCACTGATCACTGTTGTCTAGCCTCTGCCTCTATAATTGGACCGGAAGATGACTTGCCTCCCGCCTGTTCCCTTCCCGATAATTTTTGCCATTTAGCTTTAGCCCATTTGAGGAGCCCGCCTTTCCATGCCGCAAGCCATCAAGCCCATCAACGTTGAAGATCTTAAAAAGCTCGTTCGCACCGTTCCTGATTTTCCCAAGCCCGGAATTCTGTTTTACGACATCACGACACTGTTGAAGGACAAGACCGGTTTTGCGCAGCTAATCGATGCACTGGCCGCTCACTACATTGAGCAGAAAATCGACCTGGTACTGGGAATCGAGGCACGCGGCTTCATCTTCGGACCGGCTCTTGCATATCGCCTGAATGCCGGCTTTGTGCCGGTTCGCAAGCCGCGCAAACTTCCTTCAACGGTTGCACGCGTCACCTATGACCTTGAATACGGCTCAGACTCGCTTGAGATACACGTAGACGCGATTCAGCCCGGCCAGAGCGTGGTTCTCGTCGATGACCTTTTAGCAACCGGCGGCACCATGGAAGCTACGATCAAGCTGGTAAAGCAACTCGGCGGAGAAATTGCTGGTCTCGCCTTTGCCGTTGAACTCGACTTCCTCAAAGGCCGCGACCGCTTCAAGGAATACGACGTCTTCAGCCTGCTGCACTACGACGAATAAGAGCAGAAAAGGCGGCCTCATCCAAACCTCAGGAAGATGCCGCCCTTTTTGTGTCCTGGATACTTTGCAGGATTAGCTTGCCGATTCCGGCATCACTTCCACCTGAGTTCCTTCTGGCGAGGCGTCGGCTGAGTCGCCCTGCAGCATCTGCGCATCGGCAAAACGATAGCCCACATACACGTCCGTAAGCAGGTAAATCGGGTTCGACGGATCGTCTTCAATTTTCTTGCGCAGTTGACGAACGAAGGTGCGAAGATATTCCACTTCTTCGCGGCAGTCTGCGCCCCAAACGGCGGTCAGCAGCTTGGCGTACGTGACCACGCGGCCAGCGCGAATCATCAGGCAATTCAGGATGTCGAATTCCTTGCGCGTCAGGTGCACAGGCTGGCCGCGCTTGGTAACGGTGCGCTTAACCGGGTCAAGACGAATCTCGCCGATCTCAAGCGGTGCATCTTCAGCGCGGGCAGGAGCGCGGACACGGCGTACCGCCGAGCGAATGCGTGCGATCAGCTCGCGCGTGCTGAATGGCTTGGTTACGTAATCGTCCGCGCCAGATTCGAGCGCTTCAACCTTGTCCTCTTCCTGATCGCGAACCGTCAGCATCAGGATGGGAAGCCGGGGAGCAAAGGCACGAATGCGGCGGAGCGTTTCAATGCCGCCAATGCCGGGCATATTCACGTCAAGCAAAACGGCGTCGTACGGGCCACTGCGCAATAGCTGCAGAGCCTCTTCACCACGCGCCGCCTCGGCGACCTGGAAGCCAAGTTCAATAAGCGGCGGCCGAAGCGCCCTGCGGATAGCCGACTCATCATCGACGATAAGGATGCGGATTGCAGGCTGGCTGTTCACTTTCTCCCCTTTTGCGATTCAACCGGTATCGCTGCGTAAAATGTGGTTCCTTCCAGCTCATCGCTGGTAACCCAGACATAGCCGCTGTGGATCAATGCTACTCGCTTGGCAACGGAAAGCCCGATGCCGGTGCCCGATGCCCGCGTCGAATGCTTTGCAGAGCGGTAGTAGCGGTCGAAGATGCGCTCGCGGTCCTCGATCGGAATTACCGGCCCGAAGCTGTGCACCGAAAAGATGACTTCGCTCTTCGCTTGAGCGGCGCGGATAGTAATGGCGGTGCCATAGATCGAGTACTTACAGGCATTGTCAATGTATTGCGTAAGCAGCATTACCATCAACTGCCGATCGCAAAACACCATCAGCTCTTCGTCTTCAAGATCGACCGCGACTTTCATGCTGGCCAGGCGGTCTTTCAAACTCGCCACTACCTCTTCAATCATCGGTCCTACGCCGACCGGCGTTGCATGAATCGTTATTTCGCCTGCGTCCAGCCGCGCCGTAGTTAGCAGGCGCGTTGTGAGTTCATTCAGTACGCTAGTCTGCTCGTCGATCAGGCCGACCAGCTCCGCTTGCCCAGGGGAAAGATGCCCCATTTCGCCCAGGCCGGTACTGGCGGCGCGAATCGCGGTCAGCGGAGTCTTGTATGCGTGCGCAAGGCTGTCAAGCACCGTTGCGCGAAGCTGCTCCGTGCGGCGCTCCGTTTCAATGCGGCTCTCATTGGCAAAGGCGCGATAACGATCGAACGTAATGGCGATGAGCGAAGCAATGGCGTTGTTCGTCAGCGGACTGGTATTGCCGCGTACCACCAGGCTGCCTACCGGAACCGTTCCAAGCCGAACCACGCGGCGCCCGATTCCCGTTTCTTCGTCATCGTCGGAGCTCTCAAAGTAGTAAACATTTTGAGCCAGCTCCTGCGGGTCCTGGCTCCAGAAACCTGCCTGGTAGACGTCATGCAGATCAGCGTCAAATACGGCAACGGCCTCAAGCGCAAAGATTTCGTGCACCAGTTCAGCAAGTTGCGGGCCGGGCTCCACATGCAGATTCATCTGCAGCGTGCGACGCGTGAACTCGTAGAGGTCGTGCATCTGGTCGCCCCACGACTCCGCTTCGCGCGCATGCCCCGTCACTCTGGCGGAGAGACGGCTGACCACAAGTGCTACCAGAACAAATACAAGCAGCGTTACCGTGTTGGCCGGGTCCTCAGCAAATTTAAGTTCTGCTTCGCGGGCAAACAGGCCATGGAAGGCGACTGCGGAGAGCGAGACGATCAGTGCCTGCCAAAAACCGCAAAGCAAAGCGGTCGGTAGCACGATCATCAGGTAAAGCAGAAGATCTACCGGCAACAGCCAACCAAACCAGTGGCTGATGGTACCTACCAGAAGGACTCCGAGAATTCCGAGCGCGCACTCCAGCGCAAACAGAAGCCAGCGCGGACCAGTGCCGCGTGAGCTTCTAATTCCGAAGATCGATCGAACAGGCAGAGAACTTGACGACAAGAAGCAACCACCCTGGAATCTTTTTGGAACTTGCGGTTTGAGTTACGAGCGATTCACTGAATTTTGATCTTGCTCGACATGGTCAGTTTGCCGAACCTGTCATGTGCTGGAGAACGGGAAACGCTTTTTAGATTCGGGCCACAGATCAAGGAAAGCGTAATGAGATTTTATCATTTTCTTTATTCCATCTTCATAGATAAACCTGCTGTTTTCGTTTTGGAACTGTGCCCGTTTCTTTAACTCCTGCAGTTACTTGCGGAGCTTCGCCACACTCATAGAATTCTTTTTTTTAATCCTCATAAGTTCTTTATGCAGTATTTGCGTTAATTAATCCAGTTCATTGCGACTTGACTAACAGGTTAAGACCGCAACATCTCAACAGGTCATTCCGATATGAATCCATACCGTCGGGAAGCTCCCATGGGGCTTACAGGTTTCGTGCGCCCAAAAGACGCAGGCGGAGACCGTAGAGCTTAATCCCATGTTTCCGGCTTAGTTCAACTTTGTCATACCTCACAAAACTGTTCTTTCTGGAGGATAAGTGCCGATGTATTCAAAGCCGACTCGCATTCTGCAAATCATGGCCTCAGCGGCCATGGCAACCGCCCTTCTGGCTGGCGCACAAGACTCAGCATCCACGCCGACTCCAGCCACAACGCCTGCAGCAGCGCAAGCTGCTCCACCCGCGCCTGCTGAGGCTGCCCCCGCTCCTCTTTCCACGTTTGTTCTCTCGGGGCCGCTAACGTGGCTGCCTCCAGCAACGGTTGATGCCGGTCCGTTTGGCAAGCTTTCGGTCAACGGCATCATCACAGGCTACGCGCTGGGTCAGAACAACCCCGTTCCCGGCGATGACACTAAGCAGGCCACACTCACCAATGGCTCTATCTTCGTGCAGAAGGCGGACGGCAAGATTCAGTATTTTGTGCAAGCCGGCGTTTACGATTTCCCAACGCTGGGCGTTTCCTTCGCCAATGCACAGAATACAACTGCCAACCTCTTTGGCCCAGTACCGGTTGCCTTCCTGAAGCTTGCCACTGGAAAGACCACTTCCTGGCAAATTGGTTCGCTGCCGACGCTGATGGGCGCAGAAGGCGCCTTCACCTACCAGAACATGAACATCGCGCGAGGCCTCCTGTGGAACCAGGAGAACATAATCAACCGCGGTATCCAAGTGAACCAGGCGATGGGAAAGTACCTGTCCGCTTCGCTTAGCTGGAACGACGGTTACTATTCCAATCGATACAACTGGCTCACTGGTTCACTGACTTTCACCAAGGGTCCCAGCACCTTGGTCTTCAGTGGCATGGGCAACGCTGGCAGTACGGGTTACTCAACCAATGCGACACCGCTGTTGCAGAACAATAGCACGATGTACGCAGGCATCTACACCTACACCAAGGGCACCTGGATCGCGACCGGGACCTACCAGTACAGCAATACCCCAACTAACGCCAAGATCGGCGTTGTGAAGGGAGCCACGACCAACGGATTCGGCGCGTACCTCAGCAAGTCCTTCAAGAGTGGCTTCGCCCTTCCGATCCGCGTTGAGTACCTTGAGCAGTCAGGCAAGGTGAGCGGCCCTGATGCGAACATGCTGTACGGACCGGGCAGCTCGGCGTTCACTTTCACAGCGACTCCGACGTACCAGAAGGGCGGATTCTACTTCCGCAGTGACGTGGGCATGGTTGACACCTACAACTCAAAGGGATATGCCTTTGGGCCGACCGGAACGGCTGCCAGCCAGTTCCGCGTCACGGGTGAGTTCGGATTCATCCTCGGCAACAACATCACAGGGGAAAAATAAACGGCTAGCGGAGTCGGCTCGGCACAGTGCAACTCACTCTAGCTCCTACCATGGTCACGCCATCAGCCAAAGACCTCGTTGGGTCTTTGGCTGATGAAAAACCAGCAGGCAACTATATGTGTTAGTTGGCGAACTCTTTATCCGATCCTCACGGGTTGAGAGCTAATCTCCGAATCACAGACACCCGGCTAATCGGAAAAACTCCAGACGAAGCCAACAAGTACTTCAAATTTTCAGGAGAATGCTCATGGCAGATCAAAAAGCACCGCAGATGCAGGCCACACTCGGTCTAACCGGGCTAACCAGCAACGCAATGGCGCTCATCGCCCCCGGCGCCTTTCTCTGGCTCACCTTCTACATCCAGGCCACCACGGGTGTCGCGGGTCAGCCTTCCACCGCACCGGGCATGTGGATTGGCATCTTCGCCGCCCTTGTTCTCTGCCTTGCAACCGCCGTCGCATACGCGGAAATCTCCAAGCTTTATCCCGGCACTGGCTCCAGCTACTACTACGCGGAGCAGGCCATGCTTTCGAAAGACAAAGCCTTCAAATACGCCCGCGTCGCCAAGTTCATCGTCGGCTGGGGCTCGCATCTCTACTACTGGGTTTACCCAGGCGTGATGGTCGCTGTCACCGGCGTCTTTGTTGGCTATGTGGTTGGCTTCCTCTATCCCAACGTGATGAGCGGATCCAATCCCGGCCCCGTCTTCATGTCGCTGGTCGCCGTCGTATTCTCGTTCTTCGTGGCATGGATTGCGTCGAAGGGTGCCGGTGCCTCGACGGCAGTCAACCTCGCCATCAACGTCATTCAGATTTCGGCGCTGATCGTATTCAGCGTACTGGCTCTCGGTTACCGCACCAGCCATCCTTCGGGATCTACGGGCTTCCAGTACGATTCTCAATCGCTGGCTACCTACACCTACCAGTTCGCGACAGCCAAAGACGGCTCCACGATCCGTGACGCTAGCGGCTCGCCGCTTCCGTTGCTCGATGCAGCAGGCAAGCCGGTTCCCTTCCAGGTCACTTATCCCACCACTGACGCGACCGGAAACTTCCTGACCCACCCGAACGCTGTTTCGGTTGTCGCGCCACACAAGTTTAGTTACATGTTTATTCAGGCCACTGTCGCGATCCTGATCCTGGTCGGATTCGAATCGGTTACATCTATGGGCGGCGAGGCCAAGAACCCAACCAAGCACATCCCGATTGCTGTCATCGCATCGCTGCTGATTCAGGGATTGTTCTGTTACCTGTTTGAGTATTTCGCGGCCAATTACTTCCTCAACTCCGGGTATACGATGGCAAGCGCGTCAAGCTCTGCAGCACCCATCGGCGACATGATGATCATTGTCGGCGATGCGCTGCTGGGCCAGGGGCATGGCAAGTACTTCATGCTCGCTGAAGCGTTCACCGTGTTCCTCGCTCTCATCGGCACGACTCTGAGCTGCATGAACACAGGCGCCCGCGTCACCTACGCAATGGGCAAGGACGAGGAAGCTCCAGAGCACTTCGGCATGCTGCACGCCGAGTCGCTCTCGCCTCGCAAAGCCATCTGGACACTCGCGGTTATCTCGGCTGTCGTTGGTGTGATTGCGTGTACGCTGGTGTTCGGCGACGCCGGTGCACCCACTGACGCCACTATCGCAGCATTGCCCCATGGCCTGTTCTCGAGCTTCGGTTATCTGCCGCACGATCAGATGGCCGCTCTGCCGAACTCCCTGTTAACCATCACCCTGACCTCGAACTTTGGTACTTTTATCCTGTATGCTTTGAGCTGCTTCCTGTGCATGGTTGCGTATCACAAGCGTCCAGACCACAATTTCCTCCTGCATACGCTGATCCCCGGATTCGGCTTGCTGGCTAACCTTATCTGCATGGGCTTCTATATCGCCGGTCCGGCGTTCGGGCTTGGCACATCAAAAGAGCCACTGCTTGCTTTAGGCATCTCGGCGGTCTGGGGCGTTTACGGAGCTATCTACTTCCTCCGTTCATCCAAGGCCAAGGGCAAAGCGATTCTGCTCGAACAGAAAATGTAGTTCGCCTTTACCCTTAAACTCGACACCGGCCGCTGGGTGGGATCGCTTCTCGATCTGAACGATTGAAACGAGAAGATGATCGCCACCCAGTGACCATTTTGAAGTGAACGATCCGCAAACTAGAATATGAGTCCTTATCCGGGGGAGCGGAACGAGACTCGAGGTAGCGTCGTCCATGTTGGATGTTCAGTTCGGCCAGGCAAGCGACTTCGGCAAAGTGCGTACCAACAATGAAGACGCGATGGGCTCTTTTGTTCCGTCGTCGCGTCACCAGGCAAGATCGCACGGTTTTCTATTCGCCGTGGCAGACGGAGTAGGCGGTATGGATCTGGGTGAAGTTGCATCTGCGACTGCCGTCTCAGTTCTGACAGACGAATTTGCAAAGGCACAAGCGGACACCATGCTCATCAGCCTGTTGCCGCGCTTGATTCAACACGCCAACGCCGCAGTGCACGACAAGACGTTGGTAAACGAATACCGCGGCAAAAGAATGGCGACGACGCTGGTAGCCTGTGCCCTGCGCTACGATCAGGCCATCGTGTCGCATGTGGGCGACTCGCGCTGCTACCTGGTGCGCAATGGCAAAGCCCGGCAGGTAACGCAAGACCATACGCTCGTCAATGAACAGCGGAAAATGGGATTGATCAGCGCCGAGGAGATTCCTGACTCCGATTCGCGCCACGTCCTTATCCGCTCGCTGGGTCCGGAAATGTTTGTTGCCCCCGACACGACCGCCGTTACGCTCCAGACCGGCGATGTGCTCGTGCTGTGCACAGACGGCCTGCACGACGAGATGAGTGAAATAATGATTGCCGAAATCGCTTCGCAAAAGAAGTCTGCGGAGGAGATTGCGCGCGAACTGGTCGCCAAAGCCGTCGAGATTGACGGCGGAGACAACACCACCGCACAGGTGATTCGCGTTCGCTCAGTAGAGCAGGTGGGAATGTATCGTGGCAGGCCTTACCGGCTGCCTGCGTAAGCCCCTGCTTAAACAAAGAAATTACAGATTCCTTACGGATTCCAGAAAGAGACCCGATAGAGTGGATAAAGTGAAAGTAATGACGGAGCAAGCCGCCTGATGGGCATCCTCGACGTGATCGAAAGCGGTTCGAAGATTGACTCATACCGCATCGACCAACCAATTGCGCGCAGCGGCATGGCATCGATCTTCCGCGCAACCGATTTGCGTGACAACCGTGTCGTTGCGCTGAAAATTCCCCATCCCGACATGGAAGCGGATCCCATCCTATTCGACCGGTTTCAGCGCGAATCTCGCATTGGCGAGCGGCTTAACCATCCCAATGTGATGCGCGTTTATGGCGATGAAAAACGCTCGCGTATCTATATGGTCATGGAGTGGTGCGAAGGTCGGCTCCTGCGCGAGATCATGGACGAGGAAAAGCTTTCTCACGAGCGGGCCATCAAGATCACAAAAGGCGTTTTGCGGGCGCTGGATTACATTCACGGCAACGGCGTAGTGCATCGCGATCTCAAACCGGAAAACATCATGGTGGACGAGAACGATCACATCAAGCTGATCGACTTTGGAATCGCCAGCGACAACACAGCGCGCCGACTTACTTATGCGAATTTCACCGCCACGCTCGGCACGCCGAACTACATCTCGCCTGAGCAGGTAAAGGGCAAGCGCGGCGACGGTCGATCGGATGTCTACTCCATGGGCGTGATTTTGTATGAATTGCTCACCGGCAAGTTACCGTTCTCCGGGCCATCTCCCATCGCCGCCATGAATGATCGGCTGCTGAACCATCCGGTCCCTCCCACGGTTGCCGATCCCACCATTTCCCCCCAATTGCAGGAAGTCATCTACCGGGCGCTCGAGCGCGACCCCAAAAACCGGTACGCCACTGCTCACGAGTTTCTCCACGACCTCGACCACCTTGACCAGGTGGGAGTTGAGGACCGCGATGAGCTCAAGAATTGGCAGAATAGAAAATCGCAGCTGTCGCGAAAAATCCTCTATTACGGTGGGTTGGCGCTGATCCCGGTGGCCGTGCTGCTGGTGATGATGCTTCTGGCGCACCGACTTTAGTGCAATCACAGGTTTCTAAAAGGCTCTGGGGAATCTTCACGGATTCTTTATGCCCTTGGCTCTAGCATTTCTCTGTGTAAGTCCCTTCAACGAGGAGATCCATGGCAAAGTACAAACTTGAATATATTTGGCTCGACGGCAAGCAACCCATTCCTGAACTGCGCGGCAAAACTCAGATTAAGTCTTTTGATGCCCCGCCCACCCTTGCCGACTTGCCCCTTTGGGGCTTTGATGGCAGCTCGACCATGCAGGCTGAAGGGCACAAGTCCGATTGCATTCTGAAGCCTGTCGCAATCTATCCAGATGCTAGCCGGAAAGACGCATATATCGCCATGTGCGAAGTCATGCATCCCGATGGAACGCCGCACTCCACGAATGCGCGAGCCACTATTGAGGACGACCCCGATCTCTGGATCGGCTTTGAACAGGAGTACTTCCTTTATCATGAAGGCCGCCCGCTCGGCTTCCCGAAGGAAGGCTATCCCGGACCACAGGGGCCCTATTATTGCGGCGTTGGTTATAAGTACATGGGATCTGTGGCTCGCCAGATTGTTGAAGAGCACCTGGAACTCTGCCTGGCAGCGGGCATCAACCACGAAGGCATCAACGCCGAAGTGGCCAAAGGACAATGGGAGTTCCAGATCTTCGCTAAGGGCTCCAAAAAAGCCGCCTATGATGTGTGGACAGCTCGCTACCTTATGGCCCGGCTCTGCGAGAAGTACGAAGTCGACTTCGTACTCTATTGCAAGCCCATCAAGGGTGACTGGAACGGCTCAGGCATGCACACCAACTTCTCAACCAAATACATCCGCGAAGTCGGTGGCAAGGATTACCTCGAAGCGCTGATGGCAGCTTTTGAGAAAAACATTGCCGAGCACATCGCCGTCTACGGGCCTGACAACCATCTTCGCTTGACAGGTCTGCATGAGACGCAGGCGATCGACAAGTTCAGCTACGGACTGTCGGATCGCGGCGCTTCAGTCCGCCTGCCCGTAAACTTTATCCGCAATGGCTATAAGGGCTACCTTGAAGACCGTCGTCCGAACTCGGAAGCCGATCCTTACCAGATTGTCTCCCGCCTGCTGAAGACCATCAGCTCGGTTGAAGTCGCGGTTGCCAGGTAATATCCCCTCTGCGTTGCAACCAATCCCGGCTGGCTCAATGAGCAGCCGGGATTCTTGTTTGCGCAGGCAGTTGGGCTGCATTGCATTGTTCAAGCTCTCCAAATAGCCGGAGCAAGTATCGCCATCGCTAAATCGAGCCCGGTCGGATAAACTCTTCAAGTTTGCAGAGCGTTCTTGTGCGATCGATGCATAGAACTGCTATGAGGAGAATCGGCTGTTGGCCAAATTGCCAGTATTTCGGACGGTATTACTCATCTTCTGGCTTGGTGCTCATTGCGGTGCGCAAACTGACCCACTCCAGAAAGCCGCAGAGGCCGTGCGCCATGAGTCCGATGGCAAGTTTTCCATCCACCTTGAAGAGCGGACTCGCTGGGAGGAGCGCTACGGCAACAGCTTCGGTTCCGCAAAGAATCAACAGGACATGCTGAGCCGTCTCCGTTTCAGCGCCGAATACCAGCCGGTGAAATGGCTTTCTGTTAGCGGAATGGCGCAGGATGCGCGCGCTCCCTGGTACGGACCAAATGCGCCAAATTCCGTGCGCGACTCAATCGACCTGCACGAAGCCTTCGTCACTTTAGGTGCCGCTAAACAACCGCTGAATTTTTCCTTCGGAAGGCGAATGATCAACTACGGCGAGGCTCGGGTAATCGGAGTTCCACAGTGGACCAACACTTCACGAACTTACGATTTTGCCCGTTTTGGCCTTGTCACTCATAAGTTCTCCGTGGATGCGCTTCTCATTTCCCCGGTCATCGTAAGGCCGGATCTGTTTAATAATCCGGAACTTGGAAACCGATACTGGGGCGCATATAGCGTAATCCCAAAATTCTGGCATGGACTGTCAATGGACGCGTATGCGCTGCGCCACTCGCAAAACAAGATCGGCGGCTGGACCGGTGCGGGAACGCTTGGCACAAATGATTTTGGCGCGCGCTTCTACGGACCGCTACCAGGCAAATTCGCATACAGCCTCGAAGGCATCGGGCAAAACGGTCATGTCGGTACTCTCAATCAACGCGCCTATGCCTGGTTTGCCGGAATCAGCAGGCCTATCAAGGTTGGACCAATCCCAGTTGACGCATCGGTGGAATACAAAGTGGCTTCGGGATCTCATCATGGTCAGACTCATAGTTCTACCTTTGACCAGTTCACGCCTGCCAACCATGACAAGTTCGGTCACGAAGATCTATTCGGATGGCGAAATCTGCGAACATTCAAGACGCTTGAGACCCTCCATCTAACAAAAGAGCTGGCCTTCAATGTGATGTATACCGAAGAATCTCTTTTCAGTCCCTCTGACGCGCTGTATTCCAGTTCGGGATCAAAGATCGCCATTTCAACGCAAGGAACAGCCGGCAGAACTGTGGGACAGGAATTGGATGGATTCACCACATACAACTGGGGAGCACACACATTCCTGGCAGGTTTCGGCCACTTCTTTAAAGGACCCTTCGTGATAAATGCAACTCCCGGAATCAACCCCCGCTATTTCTATATCGCGCAGCAGTACACGATTAAGTAGTGCGGCTTTGGCATTTCACATCGCCTGATTTATAAGATAAGCCCGCAATCAAATCTGTGCATCCAACCTTGTGAAACAAAAGGGGAGGATATCCATGACTGAAGAACAAGAAGGTAAAAAAGCTCCGGATGCCATCGCGGGTTTGATCGACGCTCTGAATGAAGACTTGTCCCGTGAATACCAGGCCATCATCGCTTACACGGTCTACAGCAGCGTGCTTACCGGCGCGCAATGGATGAACATCGCTGCCGAGCTCAAGCTACACGCCGCCGAGGAATTGCAACATGCGCTCATTATCGCTGACCAGATCGACTACCTGGGCGGCACACCCACTGCCACTCCCAAACCCGTCAAACTGTCAAAGAAGCCTGAAGAAATGATTCGCTTCGATCTGGACAACGAAACCGAAACCATCAAGAACTATCGGCAGCGCGTCAAGCAAGCCGAGGCCGTCGGCCACTACGCCCTGGCAGAAAAACTGCGACAAATCATTGCCCAGGAGCAGGAACACCAGCATGACCTGGCCACTGCACTCGGCATCGATGTTCCCAAAGTCCTCGAAGGCGGCGCCTAGCGAACCCAAAGCCTCGCAGGTTGATCAAGCCGCCTCAAGTTCCTCTGCAATCGCCTCCGCAGCCGCGATGCACGCGGCGCGATCCACATCAAGATGTGTGACCAGGCGAATAAGATTGTGCCCGAGCGCGCTGATGAAAATGTTGCGCCCCTTGAGCCGCGCCACTAGCTCAATTGGAGTGCGCTTCCCTGTCAGGCCAAAAATCACGATGTTAGTCTCGACGGTTTCTGGGTCGATGGTGACGCCGGGCATCGCTGCCAGTGCCTCGGCAAGGAGCCGCGCATTGGCATGATCTTTCTGGAGCCGCTTCGGCCCCTCCTCCAACGCGATCAACCCCGCCGCGGCCAGAATGCCCGCCTGGCGCATGCCGCCGCCCATTGCTTTCCGGTAGAGGCGTGCACGATCGATCACTTCCGCCGAACCCACCAGCATGGAACCTACAGGCGCGCCAAGCCCCTTTGACAGGCAGAACATCACCGTATCGAAGCCGCGCGTCAGTGCCTTCACATCCACGCCGAGCGCCGTTGCCGCATTGAAAATGCGCGCACCGTCTAGATGCACCGGAAGCTTGCGATCTTTTGCGCCGTTCCAGATTTCTTCAAGAACCGGTAGAGGCGTACAGGTACCGCCAGCAAGGTTGGCAGTATTTTCAATCTCAATAAGTCCCGTCGCCGCGCGAAATGCTCCACGCGCATAAATAGCAGGCTCAATGTGCTTCCACGTAAGAATGCCGCGCTCGGCCACAACGGCACGAATCAGGCATCCGGAAAAGACAGCCGTCGTCGCCATCTCCCAATCCAGAATGTGCGCGCGCGACTCGGCAATGACTTCATGTCCGGGCTGCGTCAACGCACGGATGGCAATCTGATTTCCCATGGTTCCTGTGGGCACAAAAAGACCGGCCTCGCGGCCAAACACCTGCGCAGCGCGTCGTTCAAGCAAGTTGACCGTGGGGTCCTCGCCGTAAACATCGTCGCCAACTTCGGCAGCAGCCATCGCAGCGCGCATTTCCTGTGTAGGGCGAGTAACCGTGTCGGAGCGCAGATCGATAATGCCAGCCACCTTCAAAACCTTCCTGAATTTCAACGGTTCAACATCAAGACGCAGACGAAAATCAAAGCACCAACATCAGCGCCTCATCCCTATTCCATGCTTTAAGGTATCTGCGTCATCGGCAGCTCAATCACCGGAGTGCGTTTTCCATTCGTCATTGCGTAGGCCCACAGTCCGTGGAAATTGGCGCGGATGCTTGGCTGAGCTTTCAAAAATGCACTGAACACGGCTGTGGCTTCCGTTCGCTGTGCAGCGGGATCAGTCACACCGGTCGATTCATACACAATGGCAAGATCAGGTTCCGCAAGCGAAGGATCGAGCACCACCGAATCCACCTTCCAGGTGCGATCACCGGCCTTCAGCGTGTAAGGAAATGCGCTCTGCGGAGAGTTTGGAATATCCGCCTGCTCTTTTTGCAGCTTCTCAAGATTCGGAGATGAGATGAAATCCAAGGGCAACAGCAGGAAACGCGCCGCGTCGTAGGAATAGAAGGCACTCCACGGATCTACCTTGGCCAGGCTGCGTGCTCGCGTCCAGTACCACACGCCGTCGTGACCATCGAAGACACCCTGATGCGTTGACAATCCGGCCAGCCGCCAGTTGGAACCATCCCATGCCAGCACGATTCCCATCTGTCCCGCCAGTTGCGCACCTGGCGTATCAGATAGCGCGATTGCATAGCGTCCAGGTGGCAATGCGTGCATGTTGATGCTGACGGTGATCGTACCGATGGAATTCGAGCAGAAAAACTGCGTGTCCATTGGAGCAGTCTGCGAAGACGCATCGAGCAAATAGAGATTGCGCAACTGCGCGTGTCCGCCTTTGACAATGGGCGCGGCCTGCTCAATGGCGCTGCGAATGCCGTTCCACTCCGCGGCTTCAGCCGGCAGCAGAGCAGCCTGCAGCGTATTTACGTCCTGATTGATGACCGCATCGGCAAGACGGCCCGCAATGACGCTGAGCGCCACGCGATCTTGCGGCGAAAGCTCGCCCTGCGGGGTACAGGTAGCTGCCTGACTGGCTGCCGGCAATGCGAACAGCGCGGCCACGACCAAAGGCTTCAAGCAGAAGCGCATTTGCACTTAATTCCTCTCCACCCATAAGACGCAAATTCCGAGCGATCGTGGGCTATGATCAGTCTAGTACACAGCGGGCAAGCAAGTTGCGCCGCCCGA
The DNA here is from genome assembly GCA_017883405.1 of Occallatibacter sp. Classification (GTDB taxonomy): domain Bacteria; phylum Acidobacteriota; class Terriglobia; order Terriglobales; family Acidobacteriaceae; genus Telmatobacter. The sequence continues at coordinate 46,287 of JADGNO010000303.1, forward strand.
ACAGTGCAAGCAAGTCGCAAACTGGGATGAAAGCGGATGCGTACAACCGGAATTGAAGTGCCCGGAGTTTCAACGGTGCGAAGTTGGCCCGTTCGGCGGGTTGCCGCAGTTTTGCTCACGGTGATGGCCCTGGGTGTCGCTTCTGCGTCGGCTGACCAATCCTCCGCGCCAAAAACCCCCGCAACAACGCAAAAACCGGCTGCCCGCGCCCGCAAACAGACCGCTTCCGCAAAGGCGTCCCCTGCTGCGCAACCCGCAACTCCGCCGCAAGCCGACCCGCTGTTGCCCCTATGGCCAGCAAACAACCATCCAAGTGACGCCACAATTGTGTGGAACAGCCAGGGGCTCCGCATCGACGCATCAAATTCAAGCCTGCAACAAATATTGAAAGACGTTTCCACGGACATCGGCGTCAAGATTACGGGGATCACCGGGGAACAGCGGATCTTCGGCGCGTACGGTCCAGGTTCAGTGCGCGATGTGCTTTCGCAATTGCTGGACGGCTCAGGCTACAACGTTCTCATGGTGGGCGAGCTTGGCCAGGGAACACCAAGGCAGGTCGTCCTTACCAGGAAGCCCACAGGACGGGCGCCTCCGGTGGTAAAAAACTCTAATTCGAGCAACGACGACAGCAGCGCCGATGTGGAGGAGCCTCCGCAACCTCAACCGCCGCCACAACAGCCGCCGCCAAACATGCCGGCCGGCTTCGGGCCTGGCGCTCAGCCGCGCACTCCCCAGCAGATTTTGCAGGAGATGCAGCAGCGCCAGCAGCAAATCGAGCAGCAACAGCTACAGCAGCAACAGCAGCGCGCAAATCCGCCGCAGTAGAGCTACGGCGTCTCGTTTGGCAAGAGTCTGGCCCCAGTCAGGCCTATCTGAATCGACTTGAAGATGTCGTCGAGCGCCGTGACGCCATTCAGTGATCCTGACGCCTGACAGCCTGTATCGCCGCCTGTCATGTTGAAGTCGGAATAGAAGTGCGAATTGTCGCCTGAACTCCATCCGGATGACATCTGCTGCATTGCCTGGCACGGAGTAATGTTGGGATGGTTGCCCCCGACTCTGTCGCTGGCACAGTTTTGCCAACTCGAAGTTGCAGGCGATCCATAGGCAATCGTGTAGACAACGGTTCCCTGCCCCTTGGCGTAGTTGGCAGCGTCAACTCCCTGCCCGCACTGTCCGACCCAAGAGGGGTAAGCACCGGAGCTTGTGGCGTAGCTGGTGCTCTGGCCGCTGCTTGAAACCATGTCGTTCACGCCCGTCTGGAACGAACCGCCCGGGGTGGTGACCTTTGCGGTTGCGTTGCCATCACTCAAGAGGACGATGACGTTCTGTGTACCCGGATTTGCCGCCTGTTTTGCTAACAGAGCCGCCTGGGCAGCATAGATGGCTCCGGCATAGTACGTATTCCCGTTGCTGGTTTGGATTCCTGAGCAGCCACGTTGATGCTTCCCATTCTTTACCGAGTTGCCGACACCCACTGCGTTTGACAGCGACGAACTAGTCGAAAGACTCGTCGCACTATCAGAAGTTCGGTAGTCATTCAGGAAGCCGGTTACCTGATATGTCAACCGAACTGTGCTCTGGGACTTCCCCGAGCCTGAGGTATACGACATATTCGAAAGTGAAGTCGCTGTCGCAGACGGGAAGGTATACGGTCCCACCGTCGGCGTGTTACCGCTGCAATCGGTGTCCGAAGAAACTGAAGTCGTCGTAACGTTGGGGAAGGTGAAAAGGCTGACGTTGTCCAATGAAGGCGCCAATCCGCTCAATAGCTGCTGCGCACCGTCCGTCGCACACTGGAGTTGTGTTTTGCCACAGTCATTGTCCGGGTAGTCCATGGATGGCGTTGTGTCGAGAATGATGGCCACATTGTAGGGTTTCGGCTTGGCTCCATGCGCGGCAGTGGCAACTGCGCTGACCGTCATCGTATTCATCCCAACGATGCCGGCAAAGAAAGTCTTGATGCTCGCAGTTTCCCTGACCGAAACCGCATTGGGATTAGTCGAAGAGCACGGAACGCCCCAGGCGGCAACCGTCGAGAGGCACAAGGGCGTGATCGTAGGCGTGCTAACTGAATAGTTAGCATGCTCGTTCATAGCGCCCTTTGCAGAGCTGAACGATTGGCCCACGGCAGCGTAGTTGGTAGCTGGCAACGTTTGAGCCGCAGCCATAGCCGCAGCATCGCACGATGCCTGCATTTGACGCTTCACCAGCATCGCGTTCGCTACGTCGACTGTAAGCGCGCAAATGCCTAGGAAAATAACGACCAGGAACGCCATCCAGACCAGCGCCTGTCCGTCTTCATTGGCAACCAAGTGGCGGCTGAGCGGCTGCCTACCCCGATTCCTTGAAAGCACAGCGGAATATGCGTTCCGAAATGCGCTCGCCAGCTTGCAAGGACTTGCATCGAAGCTCTTCATCGGTCTTTCTCCGTATTCTTGCGCTGTGTAATCTTGCGCTCTGCGCGTTATTGGACAAGTTCGGCTGTTTGGGCTGTCAGGTTCATGCGTGTCGGCTTCCAGCCGTAGACAAGTAATGTGAACGGGTAAACAGCCTTGAAATCGATGTTGTCGTTTGCGTTGAGAGTGAGCCCTGCACAGGAATTCGTGTAGGACGTCACAACGGCCGCGCCCGACGAGTTATAGGTGGTCCAATCAACCGAGTAGGTAATGGAGCTCGTGTTAAGGGTTGTTGCAGTCGCGTTGGCAGACTGGACAGCATAGGCGCAGGGATCAGTTGCCGCGACGGACGGCGTGGTTTGTCCGCGAGCAAGCGCCAATGCGCGCGCTCCATTGCCTACTGCATTGGTTAGTACGATGTAGTTATTCAGTGCGATTCCGAACCAAACCATTCCGGTAATAAGCAGGGTCATACAAGGAAGAATGAGAGCGAACTCTACGAGCGAGCCACCTTCTGTTTCGCGTGCGAGGTTCCTGCGTCCCGAGGCCAACTTTGCGATCTTGCTTAATTGCATGCCAATCAATGCCGCCATTTCACTTACCTCTCGCTGGCTTTCTGTTGATGATGTGCCTTGTGTTAGCTAACAAATAGTCGCTTCAGGGTTGCGTCACAATGCATCCTTCGCAGCAAAGCGGCGGCAACGGTACCGTGTGAAAACGTTACTCAACGGGCAGGGCGTCGCAGCGGTTAGTTACATAACTAAAGAAGTTACTGAGGTGGAAGGGAAAGGCAAAACGGGAGGATTTGCACTGAAGGGAAACCGAGAGCGCGGCAGCTTTACGAATGAGGCGTGATTTGACTCACAATGCGGCGATGAGCCAAATCGAAGGTAACATTCCCATCATCCTGGTGGAGAAATGGACTGTATAGGATGAGCGTTCTCCTCTTTGAGGAAGGGAGTCGCAGTTCTGAATCGGGAAAAATATTCAACCGGATGCGGCTAGGAAATGCCGGCGGTCTCGGTTTGCACCTTGACTTTCGCCGGACGCCGCCGCGGCTGGATCAACGCAAATCCCACGCGAAGCGCCCAATATGCCGCCAGGAGACCAAATGCCATCGACCCGATCGATGCACCAACCAGCATTAGTAAATCCGTCATTGTTCCGCCTATTTAAGTCTAGATGCTCATACCACGCCACTAGTCACCGGAGGGAAATCTGCAAATAAAACAAACGAGCGGCGTTGCTGAGATTGTCTCAGAATATCGGGTCTCGTTGACCCCTATTTCTATTGACCAATAGAATACCCTCAGGGTGGTAATTTGCGGTGATCGATCGCACACCAAGGTAATAGTCCTACCGTTTCCCAGTAGCCCAATAATGCCCATTACTCACATCTCGGTGCGGGGAGCGCGCCAGCACAATCTGCGCGACATTAGTGTGCGCATTCCACGCAACACGCTGACCGTCGTCACAGGTCTCTCGGGCTCGGGAAAAAGCTCCCTGGCCTTCGACACCATCTATGCCGAGGGCCAGCGGCGGTACGTCGAAACGCTCTCGGCCTATGCGCGGCAGTTTCTTGACCAGATTGAGCGGCCCGATGTTGATTCCATCGAGGGCCTGAGCCCGGCAATTTCAATCGAACAGAAGACCACAAGCCGCAGCCCGCGATCCACGGTCGGCACCATTACTGAGATTTACGACTATCTGCGCCTGCTCTATGCCTCGGTAGGCACGCCCCATTGCCCCAACTGTGGCCGGCCCATCGCGCGGCAGACAGCAGAGCAGATCGTGCAGCGCATCATGGACCTGGGAAAGGGCGAGCGCGTCACCATCATGGCTCCCGTGGTTCGTGGCCGCAAAGGCGAATTCAAAGACCTTCTTGACCAGCTCGACCAGCAGGGATTCAGAGCACGCGTCGACGGTGAGCTGCGTGATCTTTCAGAACCTCTGCTGCTTGACCGGAGAAAGAACCACAACATTGAGGCCGTTATTGACCGAATCCTCCTCAAGCAGGGCCCGGAGCTGACCAGCCAACTGGGAAACAAGCCCCCGCTTGAGAAGCGTCTTGATCAGGCCGTCACCAAGGCCCTCCAACTCGCCAACGGATTGGTGCTGGTCGCGGTCACGGGTGGCGAAGAACAGCTATTTTCGTCGTCGATGGCCTGCCCCGATTGCGGCCTCGATGTGCCCAAGCTGGAGCCGCGCAGCTTCAGCTTCAATTCTGCTTTTGGCGCGTGCCCGGAGTGTCATGGCCTCGGCTCGCTTTACGACTTCGACCCTGCGAAAGTCATAACCGACTGGTCAAAGCCGCTGCTCGACGGCGGTCTTGGACCGGGCTCCGCATCGCAGTATCTGCTCAAGCTGATCCATCTTGCCGCTGAGCGCTACAAGATCGATCTCAGCATGCCGTTCGAGGACCTGCCGCCAAAACAGCAGCACATCCTCGTCTACGGACCGCCCAAGGGCGAGGGACCGCGCACTGGATTTCACGGCATTCTTGCCTACCTGCGCGACAGCATCGAAGAGGCCCGCAGCGAAGGCTATCGCGAATACATGATGAGTTACATGTCGGCCACTCCGTGTCCCGTATGCCGCGGCAAGCGGTTGCGGCCGGAGTCGCTGGCAGTAAAAATTGGCGGCCTTTCGATTGCGGACTTCACGACCCTGCCGCTGAATCGCGCTCTCTCCGCAGCCATCAATCTCAAATTCACTGAGCGCGAAGCGCTGGTGGCCGAGCGTATCCGCCGCGAAGTGGTGGAGCGGCTCGAATTCCTCTGCGCGGTGGGCCTCACATATCTCTCGCTCAATCGCAATGCAGCAACTCTTTCCGGCGGCGAAGGACAGCGCATCCGCCTGGCCACGCAAATTGGCTCGCGCCTGCGCGGCGTTCTCTATGTGCTCGATGAACCATCCATCGGCCTGCATCAGCGCGACAACAATCGTCTGATTGAGGCGCTCGTGCGGCTGCGCGACCTGGGTAATACCGTCCTTGTTGTGGAGCATGACGAAGACACCATTCGCCACGCCGACTACGTGCTCGACCTTGGCCCCGGGGCCGGACGCCTGGGCGGCTTTGTCGTTGCGGAAGGCACGCCGGAGCAGATCATGGCTTCGCCGCAATCGCTGACCGGACGCTACCTGTCAGGAGCGGCAACCATCATGCACCGCGACAAGCCGCGCAAACTGACCGGCAAATGGCTGGTGGTAACCGGCGCGCGCGAGCACAATTTGCAGGATCTGACGATCCGTATTCCGCTCGGCGTAATGACGGTGGTGACGGGCGTTAGCGGTAGCGGCAAGAGCACGCTGATCAACGACATTCTGTACCGCTCGCTCGCCAAAACGCTCTACGGCTCCCGTGAGGAGCCTGGTGCGCACGACACACTGCGCGGCGCGGAACAGATTGACAAGGTAATCCGCATCGATCAGTCGCCGATCGGTCGCACGCCGCGTTCGAATCCCGCAACGTATACGCAAGTCTTCTCGCCGATCCGTGACCTCTTCGCCATGCTGCCGGAATCGCGGGAGCGCGGCTACAAGGCCGGCCGATTCAGCTTCAACGTTTCAGGCGGACGCTGCGAAGCCTGCCAGGGCGACGGGCAGCGGCGTATTGAAATGAACTTCATGCCCGACGTGTACGTGCAGTGCGAAGTATGCAACGGGCGTCGCTACAACCAGGAAACCCTGGCTGTAAAATTTCACGGCCACTCCATCGCCGACATTCTCGACCTGACAATTGAAGACGCGCTGCCATTGCTCTCAGATGTGCCGCAGGTCCGCCAGAAGTTGCAGACGCTGGTGGACGTCGGCCTCGGTTACATCCACCTTGGGCAGAGCGCCACCACGCTCTCCGGTGGCGAAGCACAACGCATGAAGCTGGCGCGCGAACTGTCAAAACGCCAAACGGGCCGCACGCTTTATCTTCTCGACGAGCCAACCACCGGTCTGCATTTCGACGACGTGCGCAAGCTGCTTGAAGTTCTGCATCGGCTGGCCGATCTCGGTAACTCCGTCATCATCATCGAGCACAATCTCGATGTGATTCGCAATGCGGACTGGGTTCTCGATCTCGGTCCTGAAGGCGGAGAAGATGGCGGCCGCGTGGTGGGCGAAGGACGTCCCGCAAAGCTTGCTGAAACTCCAGATTCATACACCGGGCAGTTCCTGAAACGGTACTACGCTTCAAACGACGGGCATCTTGCTGAGATTGAACCGGACGAAGATGTACTATCGGTAGAAACGGAGGCCATGTCGGCATCCGTGGATGTAGGCCAACTCGCTCCGGCAACCGCAAACGGCAAAGGCAGCGGCAAAGAGAAATCTAAAAAGGCATATACCCCGAGGAGAAAGAAGACCGGACGCCCATGAACGGCCAGCCTGAACACGAATCCGAGAACGTGCCGAGTTCCTCAGTTGACTCTGAGCCAGTCGAATCGATTGACGGCGCAGACGTCCTCGCGTCGTCTCACCAGGCTCTCGACGATTGGACTTCGGAATCGAGCCCGGCAGCGATTCCTAATCAGGTCACAGCATGGGATCAGCATTCTCCATTGGCGCCTCTTCCTGAGCAACCGGAGCGGCCCATGTTCCAGCAGTGGTATGTTCCGCCGCCTCGGCCCCCCGTGCGCATTCCCCATTTTGGCCACCTCGGAATCCTGCTCATCTTTGCGCTCTCGGGAGTCTTCGCCGCAGGCGTTCTGATGCAGCTCGCCGTTCACTACCACCTGTTCGGCGTAAAGTCGCTGCAATCGGCGCTGCTCGACATGGACATTCACTACGCACTGGGAAGCGAGGCCGTCCTCTACTTCGTGATGTTCGGCGCCAGCCTGCTTTTCTTCCCCATGATCTGGCACAAAGGATTCTTCGAAGGCATCCATTGGAACGGCTCGACTGCTCTGCGACTGCGCAAGCAGCTCTTTTTCACGGCGGGTATATGTTTTGTGCTCGCACTGGTTAACGGACTGCTGTTGCCAGGCCCCAAGAATGCGCCGATCGACAAAATATTCCGCGTACCCGGTGCGGCATGGATGCTGTTCGCATTCGGCATTACGCTTGCACCATTCTTTGAGGAAATGATTTTTCGCGGCTTCGTCCTGCCATCCATGTGCACCGCCTGCGACTGGATCCATGAGCAGCTCATGCATGTCCCCATACGCCCTCTCGATGAGCATGGAAATCCGCAGTGGTCGTTAGCCGCCATGGTGATTGGTTCCATCGCCACGAGCCTTCCCTTTGCAGGCATGCACGCAGCGCAGACAGGCTACTCGCTCGGTCCATTCATTCTGCTGGTATGCGTAAGCCTGGCGCTCTGCTGGGCGCGGCTCAGTACGCGCTCTCTGGCCGCAAGCGTCCTGGTGCACGCGTCGTACAACTTCCTGCTGTTCTCGCTGATGATGCTGGGCACCTCAGGCTTCCGGCATATGGACAAGCTGTAGGACAGGGATCAGGGAATAGGGATTACGGATCGAGTTGTGATTGACTCCTTTTTCCGACCGCACCGCACACCTTACAATCACAAATATGCCGACGCAAACACATGCGCAACAACTTCTCACGCTGCTCTCTCGCCTGAGCTTCCGCCTTGGCCAATTCAAGCTCTCTTCGGGCGGCACCAGCGACTACTACATCGACTGCCGAACCACCACGCTGAACGCAGAGGGCGGCCGACTCACCGGCCACGCGATCCTCGAACTTCTTGAACAGCACAACATTGACGCTGACGTCGTAGGCGGCCTCACTATGGGTGCCGACCCCATCGTTTCAAACGTGGCCACCGCCAGCGCATGGCGCGCGCTCTCCAAACCCGGCGCTCCGCTGCTGAATGGCTTCCTGGTCCGCAAGGCAGAAAAGGCGCACGGTACCGGACGCCGTATTGAAGGCTCCAGCCATGAGGGCGCCCGTGCGGTGATTGTGGACGACGTATGCACTACTGGCGCTTCAACCATCAACGCGATTGAAGCCGCAATTGAAGCCGGTATGAAAGTCGTCGCAGTAGTGTGCATTGTGGAGCGCGAAGAAGCCAACGGCCGCCCCGCCGTTGAAGCTGCCGCCAAAGGATCTCCGTTCCTGCGGCTGTTTACAGCGAATGACGTCCGTGCCGAGCACATCCGTCAGCAATAAACATCAGCTCAAATTGAAAAGGGCCGATTCGCAAAAGCGAACCGGCCCTTTTCATCGCAGTTTGGAATATCCGAATGACTAACGTCCGGATCCTGGGTTAACCGCCGGTGTCGACGGCTGAGAAGGCTGTGCATTCTGATCGTTGTCGTGCATGTTGCTCAGCAACTGTACCTGCACGCGGCGGTTCTGCTTACGGCCATCGCGGGTCTTATTGTCAGCAACCGCCTGATCTTCGCCAATACCGATCAGATAGAAGCGATGCGGGGCAACTCCGTACTTCGAAGCCAGGTACTGAACAACCGCGTCGGCGCGGCGCTGGCTCAGATCGTAATTGTACTGCGGTGAACCAATCGAATCAGTTCCGCCGGTGACTTCAAGAATGTAGCTCTTGGCAGATCCAAGCTGCGCGGCAAAGCCGTCAAGCTGTTCTTTGTCGTCAGAGGTCAGCATCGCTTTGTCAAAGCCGAACGTGACGGTCACGTCGGCAACCTGCTTGAACTGGTCGAGCCCTTTCACGACGCTGTCCAGCGAGTCGGCGCGGTGCACTGCATCGTTTGCAGCTTCGTTCGCCTGGCCGGCAGCCTGCGTTGCGCCCTGCGCGTTTTGTGCAGCCTGCTCAGCAGCTGTCTGAGCCTTGCCGATGCCGTCCTGCGCACGCGAGTCCACTTCGTGAATTTTCTGGTTGTTAGCTTGCGTTTTCTGATCCAGTTGGTCGGTGTGTTCCACAATGGGCGCAGTCTGGGTTCTAACGTAGTTCTTGGTAGCGCACCCTGTAACTCCGGCAACTGCTAATGTCGCTGCCATCCACAAGAATCCGATGCGTTTCATGGGCATTTGTCCTTTCCTTCTCCCCCGTTGCTCGGCTCAAAGTGCGCCGGTTTATGAGCGGAGAGGCGTCATCCTCTTGGCACTTTATTAGCACCTACATTGCCATTCGATGCGAGTTCTGCTAAGTGGTTGCACCGGTTTGCTTTATATTCAAACGCGCCCTTGGCTGAATGCCTCTGACGCGTGTATCTTTTACATGGTTCTGTAAGGATTGCCCATCAGTCGGTGCAGAGTTGGCGCCGCTCGACTTCGGACCGTTCGGTGAATCGGAAGCGCCCTTCCCGGTATCCTAGTGTTAAGCGCCTTCTGCCCGGCTCTTCCTCCATGGATCTCTACGAGAAAATTCGCACGTTGCCCACGCAGCCGGGTGTCTACCTGTACAAAAACGCCGACGGCGAGGTGATCTACGTTGGCAAGGCGAATAATCTGCGCTCGCGCGTGCGTTCTTACTTGCTTGAGACGTCGCAGGCCAATGCGAAAACCGGATCGCTGATGCGCGAAGCTGTCGATCTGGATTACATCCTTGTCGCCAATGAACATGAAGCCCTGGCGCTTGAAAACAACCTCATCAAGCAGCGCAAGCCGCGTTTCAACATCCTGCTGCGCGACGACAAAACTTACCCATACGTAAAGCTCACACTCGCGGACCGTTTTCCAAAAGTGTTTGTCACGCGCCGGCTGCGCAAGGACGGCGCCGCTTACTACGGCCCTTATTTTCCAGGCAATCTCGCTTACCGCGTGGTCGAGCTCATCCATCGCAGTTTTCTTATTCCCAGCTGCAAGGTTGACCTGTCACGCTACCATCCGCGCGCATGTTTGCAGTTCTACATTCATCGTTGTCTTGGCCCGTGTGTTGACGGATTAACAACGCCGGAGATTTACAAGGACGCGGTGCGTGACGCGCAGATGTTTCTTGAAGGCCGTCATTCCGAACTTGAGAAATCGCTGACCACCCGCATGATGGCCGCCGCGGAAAAAGAGCAGTTCGAAACCGCAGCGCGCCTCCGCGATCAGCTTTCCACCGTCCAACAGTTGCAGGAAAAGCAACGCATCGCTACCGCCGAGCAGAGCGACGACGCCGACGTTTTCGGATACCACTATGAAGACGG
>JADGNO010000304.1 GCA_017883405.1 Occallatibacter sp.
CAATGCGCTTCACAGCGAGCACATGGAAGCGGAGGTTGTCGCCAGGCACATCGGCAGCCATCACCACGCCCTGATGATCGCACCGGGCGCGGTACTCGATGCGTTCCAGAGCTGGGTCGACATATTCGACGAGCCGTTTGGCGACCAGGCGGCGTTGCCGACTTTGCTGCTTTCGCAATTGACGCGCCGGCACGTGACCGTGGTCCTCACCGGAGAGGGCGCAGATGAAATCTTCGCGGGCTACAGCAACTACCAGAAGCGGGTCAACGAGGAGAAAATCGTCTCGATACTGGGTGCAAGCTGGTCGCCGCTGCCGCACATTCTGCGCCATTTGCCGCCACAGATCAGGAAGGACCGGATCTTGAAAGCCGTGGCCAAGCCGCTGCCGCAGCGTTATGTGACCATCCCCAATATCTTCGATGAAGCGCTGCACGCGGCGCTGTTTTCCGACGCATTCCTCAAGCGTCGGCAAGACAGAATCTGCGAGTATGCCGAGGTGTTCTATCACGAATGCAACTCGGCTTTTTACATCGACAAGGCCATGTATGTCGATACCCGCCTGTGGTTGCCGGATGATCTGCTCACCAAGGTCGATCGCGCTACGATGGCGCACTCGCTGGAGGCGCGCGTGCCTTACCTTGACCACAAATTTGTCGAGACCTGCGCGCGGCTTGACCCGAACCTGAAACAGCATGGCAATACGCGCAAGTACATCCTGAAAAAGGTCGCCGAGAAGTACCTGCCCAGGGAAATCGTGCACCGGCCAAAGCAGGGCTTCGTGATGCCGCTGCAAGAATGGCTCGGCAACGAATTGAAGCCCTATCTGGCCGAGTCGCTCTCGGCGACTGGCATTCTGAAGCGCAACCTGTTCAAGCCGGAGGCGATCAAGAAGCTCATACGCCAGCATGAAACGGGACGAAAGAACCATTCGACCCGATTGTGGGCGTTGCTCGTGCTCGAATTGTGGTTCAGGCGCTACGAGCCCGATTTTTCGCTTCAAGACTATTGAGAATTACCAAACTGAATGACAGAATCGCGGCTCCATATCCCCCTCACCCCGGCCCTCTCCCCCGTTTCCGGGGGCGAGGGGGTAAACCACGTTTCCCGTCCATGCGGGAACGGGAACCTGTCCCCTCGCCCCGCTTGCGGGGAGAGGGCCAGGGTGAGGGGTGCCCACGCCGCGAAGTTGTTACGCAATTACGTAACTCTCAATAATCCATAGCAGGGAAAGAAACCAATCCATGTGCGGTATCGCGGGGTTTTTCGGGCTGCGTACTATTGATCCGCTTGTGCCCAGGCGCATGTTGGCGCAGGTCCGGCGGCGCGGTCCCGATGCGCAGCATGCGGTGACATGGGACGCCCGGTTCCAGCCGAACGACGATGCCATTGTCAACGCGTTGTTGCATGCGCGCCTGTCGATCATCGACCCGCGCCCGGAAGCCGATCAACCGATGGCCAACGACCGCGGCGATGTCTGGATCTGCTACAACGGAGAGGTCTACGATTGGCAGTCGGATGCGGAAGAATTGCGCGCGCAAGGCGCCGTGTTTCACACCCGCTCAGATACCGAATTCATTCTTCGAGCCTATGAGGCGTGGGGCATTGACTGCCTGTCGAGGCTGCGTGGCATGTTCGCGCTCGTGATCGCCGATCTGCGGCGGCAAAAAGTCTTCCTGATTCGCGACCGCATGGGCCTGAAGCCCTTGATCTACTATCACCGCGAGGGCGAGCTTGCATTTGCCTCGACGGTGCGCGGCATCCTGCCTTACGTGCCGGCGAACCTGCGCCAGTTTTCCACCGAATCCATCGACGCCTATCTTGCCCACCGTTATATTCCTGCTCCGCGCACGCTGTTCAGCCATGTTTCCCGGCTCGAAAACGGACACTATCTTGATTTTGACCTGGCCACCCGCGAACTGAGCAAGCATTGTTACTGGCACCCGCAAGCCAGGCAGGGGAATTGGCTGGCCACGCTCGATCACGCAATCAAGATTCGCACCGTGGCCGACCGGCCGCTGGGTTTGTTTCTGAGCAGCGGCATCGATTCAAGCGTGCTCGCTTGCCGTTTGGCGGTGCAGGGCTTCCAAAACCTTCATTCGTTCACCGCCGCGTTTCGCGGCAGCAGCATGGATGAAGGCCCGGAAGCCAAGGCCTTTGCCGGGCAGATTGGGATGCCAAATCATGAAGTCGAAATTCCGCAGCAGATCGCGGGAGATTTTGCGCAGATCGTCGCCGACATGGACGAACCGTTTGCTGATCCGAGCTGCTTTCCCACCTGGTACCTGGCACGCGAAACCGAGCGGCAGGTGAAAGTCGTGCTCGGCGGCGATGGAGGAGACGAACTGCTCGGCGGCTACAAGCGTTACGGCAAGCATTTGCGCAGCGCGTGGCGCACGCGGCTGCCGCTGGCGCCGCGTTTTCTCCGCCCGTCGCTGGACGGCAAGGGATTGTCGAAATTCGCCACCGAACTCGGCATGGGCTGGATCGACGCATACAGCCTGCGCTTCTCGGGTTTCACGCCGAATCAGCGCGCGTACCTGCAACCCGGCTATCGCTCGCAGCACTTTACCTATTGGCGCCCAGGCGGCAGCGTGCAAACATCGCCGCTGCTGGCGTTGCTCGACGTTGATCTGCAAAATTATTTGCCCGAGTACGTTCTGCGCAAGGCAGATCTTTGCACCATGGCGCATGGCCTTGAACTGCGCGCGCCGTTGCTTGACCATGAGTGGTATCAAAATCTGCTCGCGCTGCCGGCAGCGCAGCGCTTTACCTCTCCTGCGAAGCTGCTTTTCAGGGAGGCTTGTCCGCCCTGTGAAGCATCCGGACTGTTCACAAGAAAGAAGCGCGGTTTCAATCCGCCGTTGCAGCAGTGGCTGCAGCAGGACCTGGCGGAACGCCTTCCCAACCTTGGCGGGCGCATAGCAGCGCTGACCGCGCAGCAGCTCGATGCCGGCGCCGTCGACGCGATGGTTCGCCACTATGTCCGCGGCGCGCAGCACATGGCCGAGCAGATTCTGCAATTGCTGATCCTGGACGAGTCTTTGCGCCAGCTAAAGGTGCTGGCAGGGGAGACCTGATTCCATTTCTGAAACTTCACTTTTTTAATGCGGGCCGCTCAAAATCTCAAATATCTGTCGTCCCAGCGAAGGCTGGGACGCAGTCCGGCCAACATCACTATTGGAACGATTTGTTTGATTAGATTGTGTAGTGGACTGGGTCCCAGCCTTCGCTGGGACGACGGCACTCTAAACATTCATCACGGCCTACATATTAGAGGCCAGGACTAGAGTACTTATGAACTGGAAATGGAATAAGGCAACAATTCCTCAACTGCGGCACGAACCATCTC
>JADGNO010000305.1 GCA_017883405.1 Occallatibacter sp.
CCGATGTCAACGAAGGCGTCGCGCGTTATCGCGGCCACGGCATTGTGGAGTCCGCCGGCATGCGCAAGGGCCTTATCGGCGAACTCGGTCCTGCGTCGCGGGCCGTGCGTTCCGCCAGTGAACAGGCCGAGCGCGTAGCGCGGCTCAATATAGTGGAGTGCGCGGTGGGCGTGGGCGGTCCGCACATTCGCGGACTCAATACCAACGGCGGCCTTGGGCTTGGCAACCGCATGCGCGAGATTACGCGCGAAGATGTGCGCAGCGCCGTCGACCGTGCGCGCGCCATCGCGCTGCCTCCCGACCGCGAAATACTTCATCTGCTTCCGCGCCAGTTCATCCTTGACGAGCAACCCGGCATCTTCGATCCGGTGGGCATGGTGGGCGCGCGGCTTGAAGTGGATCTGCACATTGCCACCTGCTCCGGCAGTTCCATGCAGAGTGCGGTCACGTGTGCCAATCGCGCCGGGCTTGAGGTTTCTGAAGTCATTCTTGAATCCATTGCCGCGGCTGAAAGCACTCTGTCTGCCGACGAGCGCGAACTCGGCGTATGCTTGCTCGACATCGGCGCTCATTCAAGCGACCTGGTCGTATTCTTTGAGGGAGCCGTTGCGCACACCGCCTCAGTTCCCATTGGCGGCGCACACTTTACCAATGACCTCGCCATCGGGCTGCAGATGCCGGTAGCGCAGGCTGAAGAGCTCAAGCGGCAGTACGGCAATGCAGTGGTCACCTCGGTGCCGCAGTTGGCGGAGATTGAGATTGCCAATCCTGAGCCGCAAATGCTGCGGCTGCGCATGATTGCGGAAATTCTTGAGCCGCGAGCACGCGAGCTTATGCACTACGTAAAAGAGAGTTTGCGCCAGGGCGGTGTAGTGGACGCGCTGGGAGCCGGTTGCGTTCTCACAGGCGGCGGAGCCCTGCTTGCCGGTATGCTGGATGTAACGGAGAGCCAGTTGCGCGTACCGGCTCGAACGGGCATGCCGGTGCGCCTTTCCCATATGCCGGGCGAACTCGTTCATCCCGGCTTCGCTACCGCCATTGGCATGCTCCTGTACGTGCAACGGACTGGCGCCATGCGCGCTGCTGAAGACAACAGCCTGCGCTCCAAATTGCGCGCGCTGTTTGCGGCAAGTTATTAAATAGTTACGGAAGATGACCAGGAGGCAGGAGGTTTGAGCGAAATGGAACAGCCGAAAGACCAAGCCGGAGAAATGCGCATTCACTTTCACGATGAAACACCGCGCGGCGCCCGCATCAAGGTAATCGGCGTTGGTGGCGGCGGCGGCAATGCCGTCAATCGCATGATTCAGGCCAAGATGGAAGGCGTGGAATTCATCACCGCCAACACGGACGTTCAGGCGCTCAAGCTTTCGCAGGCCCCGGTCAAACTCCAGCTTGGCGTTCGGCTCACACTCGGTCTCGGCGCCGGCTCAAATCCTGACACTGGCCGCAGTGCCGCGCTTGAAGATTCCGAAAAAATTATTGAAGCCCTTGAAGGCGCCGACATGGTGTTTGTGACCGCAGGACTGGGCGGCGGGACCGGCACGGGCGCTGCACCAGTCATTGCTTCGCTTGCCAGCGAAATGGGCATTCTCACCGTCGCCGTTATCACCAAGCCCTTTTCGTTTGAAGGCAAACGCCGTATGCAGCAGGCAGAGCGCGGCCTTAAGGAACTCATCGAATCCGTCGACACCATGATCGTGATTCCCAACGAGAAGCTGCTGGCCGTTGCCAAAGATGCAGGTTTCTTTGAGAGTTTTCGCATAGCCGACGACGTGCTCCGCCAAGGCGTGCAGGGCATAAGCGACATCATCACCATCCCGGGCATCATCAACCGCGACTTTGCCGACGTAAAAACCACGATGGCCGGCATGGGCCACGCGGTGATGGGCACGGCCATCCGTTCGGGCGCTAACCGCGCAATTGAAGCTGCTCAGGCCGCCATGGCATCGCCTCTGCTTGAAGCCGGCGCAATCGACGGCGCACGCGGCATCCTGATCAACATCACCGGTTCCAACTCGCTAAAGCTCTCTGAGGTAAACGAGGCCTCAACGCTGATCCAATCGGCTGCTCATGAAGACGCTAACATCATCTTCGGCGCCGTGCTTGACGAGAAGATGGGAGACGACGTGAAGATCACCGTCATCGCCACTGGCTTTCGCGATCAGATGATGCCGGAACGCCGTGCCCGCATGTTGAGCGTGGAAGAAGCGCCGGTAGTTTCGATACCGATGGTGGCAGTTCCCGTCGAGTCGCCCAGCAGCTGGATGCATGAAGAAAAACCTGCCGCCGAACCAGCTCCGCCCGCGCCGCCATCACCCCCGCGCTTCAAAAGCGAGGAAGAAAGCGACGCCGACGAAAAAGGCGCAGTCGACTTCTACTTCACTTCCTCTACTCCTCCGGTTGCAACCAGCGTTACCGTCGCACCATCGCCGGTGGCCAATGCGGAAGAGCCCGAGCCGAATTTTGAAAGGGCGCAAGCCGATAGGGACGAGACGTTAACGGTTCGATTCGAAGAGCCTCTCGAGCCGGCACGGGCCGCCCAGTCTCAGCGGGATTATGTCGCCGATTTTGTTGAGGACCCTCACGTCGAAGCCGAGCAACATGCTCAGAACCCCGAGCCCGTCGCGTCGCTTTTTAACGAGGCCGCCGAGGAAGAGCATAAGGATCTCGACGTCCCCGCCTTCATGCGCCGGCACAAGTTCTAGATTGTGTTTTTCCGTTTTTGGAATTCGCAATGTTGCCTGTATAGTGCAGAAAGAAACCTTTCCAGCACGGAGTTGGCTCACAGGCAGCTTCAGCTCCGGGTGTATCAGTGGGTTACCTTCGTAATCAAATAGGCCATTGGTCTGTGGGAATCAGCCATAATTGGCTAATTACAGAGTGACTTGTATCACTCAAGTAGGCACTCATATCTGTCATATTTGGCAGAACTCACTACGAAAGAGTCATTTTCGTCTGTAGCGGGTTCATACAGGATAGATGCAACTTAAACGGGCCGCCTGGGGCGGACTTATAAGCAGGAAATCCAAATCCGAAGGGATATATAAGAATGACGCTGTCGCGCGGTTGGGCCCTGGGGGGCATAGTAAGTGGAGTGCTCGCCTTTTCATCTGTTGCGGTAGCGTTGAACGCGCCGCATACGCTTCACCGCGTCAAGCCGCAGCCTCATCTTTCCACTTCCCACCGGACCAGCACCCGCCACACTGCGTCGCACACGTCAAAATCCAGCACCGCGGTTCACACATCGTCTGCAGCCGCCAGGGCCGTGAACACAAGAACCGGCAAGGCACTTGTCGCCGGTTCAAAAGCCACCCTGCACACGGCTGTCGCCCGTCGGCACCGTTACTATGAACGATTTACCGCCAGTTCCTTCGCCACCAGCGACATTTTTACAGGCGACAAGATCGGCGGCGAAGACCCCGTTGTCCGACAGGCAGCTATTGACGCGCTCGATGGCATGAACGGCACCGCCGTAGTGATCGATCCGTCGAACGGGCGCATTCTGGCGATGGTCAATCAAAAGCTGGCACTTTCGCCCGGAGCCGAGCCCTGTTCCACCATCAAGCTCACCGTCGCACTTGCCGCGCTTTCTGAAGGATTGGTTACGCGCGACACGCCGGTGCAGCTGGCTGGTTTCCGCATGAACATGACCCAGGCGCTGGCCAAGAGCAACAACCTCTATTTTGAGGAACTGGGCCGCGAGCTTGGCTTCGAGCGCGTACGCCACTACGCCACCGAATTCGGTCTGGGCGAGCTGGCCGGCTACGACATTCCCGGTGAGCAGCTTGGAACGTATCCTGATCAGGCCATTCCCGCCTCAGAGGGCGGGGTAGGCCGCATGTGCAGCTTTGGGCAGGGCGTATCGCTTACCCCGCTGCAGTTGGGAGCCTTTGTGGCCGCCATCGCCAACGGCGGCACCCTCTATTATCTACAGCACCCCACCACGCCTGACGAAGCGGCCCACATGATGCCCAAGGTCAAGCGGACTCTCGATATTGCTCACTACGTGCCTGAAATGCAGGACGGCATGGCCGGCGCCGTGGAATACGGAACCGCCCGCCGCTTGCGCGCCAGCTTTACGCAGCTCCCTGTTTTCGGCAAAACCGGCACCTGTTCTGATAATGGAACCCGCTTTGGCTGGTTCGCTTCCTACTCTGAAACTCCACAGGGAAATCTCGTTACGGTCTTCTTCCTTGAAGGTGGCCGGCCCACATTTGGCCCCCGCGCCGCAGAGGTTACCGGCGCTTTCTACAAGAATTTGTGGGATCACGAGTACTTTGCTCAAAAGGACACTGTTGCCAGCACCACAACCCCAGTGGAAACCGGCGCGGCTGCCACCGGCACGGCCGCTTCGCAATAGCAGATCACCCCGCAATTTAGTTGAGAAGCCGCCTGCGGGCGGCTTTCTTGCGTCTGGACACGAACCAAATGTCTGCCTTCTGCAACGAAATCGCTTTTGCCACATCCGATAGAATGTAGCCCTCCAGGTTTTTTTGGCCGTCGTTCCATCTTGACGGATGATCCGGATGCGAGCAATCTTCGTACAAAGGCAGGACCTTCCCCTATGGAATTACCCATCCACGTCTTGCAGATGTACGGCTACTTCATGCTCTTTGCCTGGGTGCTGATCGAACAGTTTGGCATTCCGCTTCCAGCCACGCCGGTGCTGCTGGCCGCTGGAGCGCTTTCGGCAGAAGGGCAGCTCAGTTTTTCCACAGCATGGGCAGTCGGCATTACCGCGTCTTTGCTGGCGGATACCATCTGGTTCCACGTCGGCCGCAGATACGGCCATAACGTTCTGCGCATCCTCTGCAAGATGGCGCTTGAGCCAACCACCTGCGTACGCCGCACCCAGGACTCATTCGGCCGTCGTCGCGCCGCCACGCTCATGATCGCCAAGTTCGTGCCAGGGCTGGCCACACTGGCTCCGCCCGTAGCCGGCGAAAACGGCATGGACTTCGGCGCATTTTTATTTTTTGACGGCATTGGCTCCGCCCTCTGGGTGGGCGCGCTGCTGGCTGCAGGGCGCTTCTTTGGCGACCTGCTCAAGCACAACGCGCAGATGCTCGATTGGGTCGGCCGCTTCTCCGGCCTGCTGCTCTTCCTGGGCATTGTGGGCTTCTTTGTGGCCCGGCTTTGGCGCCGCCGCGTCATCCTGAAAGAATTGGCTGCTGCGCGACTGGAACCTGAAGAGCTGAAGCGCCAGCTCGATCAAGGCGACCTGGTATTCATCGTCGACCTGCGCCACCCGCTTGAGCTCTTGCCCGATCCATTCACGCTGCCGGGTGCTCTGCATTTCTCGCCAGAGTCACTCGCCGCGCGGCACATTGAGATTCCGCGCGACCGCGACGTGGTGCTGTTCTGCACCTGCCCCAGCGAGGCCACAGCCGCAAAAACGGCCATGGCCCTGCACAAGCTGGGCATTGAGCGCGTGCGCCCGTTGCGCGGCGGATACGACGAGTGGAAGCGACTCGGCTTCCCGCTTGAAGCAGTCAACAATCCCGGATTTGCGCGCTTGGCCGAAGCCGCCTCCTGAGCGGAGTTGTGCTTCGCGGTCGCTGCAAGTGCAATTGCCGGCTCATGGCTTTAAGCTAAGTAAGGTTCCGAAAGCAAGCAGGGAGCACTCACTTGGCCTACAAAGATCTGCGTGACTGGATTCAAACTCTCGAAAAACAGGGCGAGCTGAAGCGTATCCGCGAAGAAGTCTCGCCTGAGCTCGAAATCACCGAGATCACCGATCGCGTTTCCAAAATTGGAATGCAGACCGGCTCCCATGCGTCTGCGGAAAAGTCGAGTGCAGCCAAGTATGCGCCCGGCGGACCAGCTCTGCTGTTTGAGAACATCAAGGGCCATCCAGGGCACAAGGTCTTCATCAACCAATTCGGTAGCGAACGCCGCATGGCTATGGCGGTCGGCGTCGAAAATGTTGAGCAAATTGCCGAGCGCATTCACTCGCTGATAAACATCAAGCCGCCCACCGGCATGTTGGACAAGCTCAAAATGCTGCCGCAACTTGGCGCGTTGACCTCTGCGTTTCCCAAGACCATCAGCGCCAAGGACGCGCCCTGCAAGCAGGTCATTCTCAAAGATAATTTCGACCTGAACGCGTTTCCGATTCTGAAGTGCTGGCCCAATGATGGCGGGCGCTTTATCACGCTGCCCTGCGTGCACACGCGCGATCCGCGCACAGGCAAGCGCAACATCGGCATGTATCGCATGCAGGTTTACGACGGCCAGACAACCGGCATGCACTGGCAGCGGCAGAAAGTTGCCGCCGAGCATTATCGTGAAGCAATGCGCCAGGCCGCTGCTGCCAACGCTACTGCAGATCCGAAAGTCGCGCGCGTTGCAGCAATGGCTGAGTCTGCGGGTGGCACTGTGGCAATCCCCGACGGCCCCATCGGCGGCCTGCCGCAGGTAGCCATGGGCAAGCTGCAGGGCTCACGGCTGCAAGTGGCCGTGGCCATCGGCACCGATCCCGCGACGACGTTTGCCGCCATCGTTCCCGCACCACCTGAGGTGGAAGAATTTCTCATCGCAGGCTTCCTGCGCGGCGAGCCGGTTGAAATTGTGAAGTGCGAAACCGTCGACCTTGAAGTGCCTGCGAATGCTGAAATTATTCTTGAGGGCTACGTCGAACTTGGCGAACTGCGCAGCGAAGGCCCTTTCGGCGATCACACCGGCTTCTATACGCTCACTGACGATTACCCCGTCTTCCATCTCACCTGCATCACGCATCGCAAAGATCCCATTTATGCGGCAACCATCGTCGGTAAGCCGCCCATGGAAGATGCGTGGATGGGCAAGGCTGTGGAGCGGATTTTCCTGCCCGCCATGAAGATGCAGATTCCCGAGCTGGTCGACATTCACCTGCCGGTCGAAGGCGTTTTTCACAACCTCATGCTGGTCTCCATCAAGAAGAGTTATCCCGGCCACGCACGCAAGGTGATGAACGCCATCTGGTCGCTGGGCCAGGCCATGTTTACCAAGTGCATTGTGGTTGTGGATGAAGACTGCGATGTGCAGAATGTGGCCGAGGTGGTGCTGCGCGTTACCAACAACATTGATCCCGAACGCGACATTCAGTTCACGCTTGGCCCCATCGACTCTCTCGACCACGCATCCCGCCTGCCGAATTACGGTTCCAAGATGGGCATTGACGCCACACGCAAGTGGAAGGCCGAGGGCTTCGAGCGGCAGTGGCCCGCCATGATCGAAATGGACCGCGCCACCAAAGAAAAAGTCGACGCCATCTGGGCGAAACTGGGGCTTTGAGCGAAGGCGGCAATGGAAGCTCCCGGGATGTTGGTAACGGAACAGTCCTCGCGGCATAATGAGAAGGTCTACATTGGCAGGTTAGCGTTCGCGCGCAACTCCCATTATCACATCTCACAAGGTTCACACGCTTCACGAAAGGGCACCCATTTCGCTTCGCATCCAATTAGACCTGTCTCGTCAGCGCAGAAGTTTTTCGAACCGTATTGTCGTTTTTGAATTGGTAGCAAGTCAATTGTGTAACCGTTCTGCTGGCGGCACCAGATGCCAATCTCATACCCATCTTGCTGAACGTAATTCCCTGCGATGTACCGCCAGTCATCGTCGCTAAAGGGCGGACCATCATAGTTCTGCCTCACAAACGAGTCTTCACAGATTCTGTCAGGTCCGCCATGTTGCGCCGCGGCGAGCTCAGCGGCGCGCTTAAGAGCGGCAAAGCGAAGTTGGGCAAGGCCGTCGTTCCGGGCAACTCTTCGTGCGACGACAACGGGCGTAACGGCCACAAGAGCAGGCCCTGTGGCAAGCAGCAGTGCGAAGGCGATCCAGAGCAAACGGCGAGGCCCAAAAGTGGTGGGCCTTATCTTGCTGAGGATCAATGCAGGAAGAAGTGACACGAGGGCTGCAAGCGCGACAGCAATGAGAAGCGGGATCGGGAAGAAGGCGGCACCTATGGAATCAAATGGAGACCAGAAAATGAAGCCTGCCACCAGACCCCCGAATGTGCCTACAGAAGCGGCGAGAACAATGCGCCACCAGCGTTCCCCGAAGAGAACGGTTGCAATCGCACATAACGGGGCGAGGGCGATCAACGGGCACCATGCGGGCAGTTGAAGGTTAGGCGATTGGACGATTGGCAACCAACAAAGAGCTGATCCACCGGCAGTGAGGAGTGCAAATTTTGTGCTGTCTCTCATGGTGTCAAAAGATTCTCACA
>JADGNO010000306.1 GCA_017883405.1 Occallatibacter sp.
CCTTTTACGCTGCCAGCGCTGCCTTACGCCTACGATGCGCTCGAGCCCAGCTTCGATGCTGCGACCATGCACCTGCACCACGACAAGCACCATCAGACCTATGTAAACAATCTCAACATAGCCGCGGCTTCTCATCCCGAGGTGGCAGGGAAGAGCGTGGACGAGCTCGTCGCGAATCTCAACAGCTTGCCCGAGGCCGTCCGCACGGTGGTGCGCAACAGCGGCGGCGGCCACGCCAACCACTCTTTCTGGTGGCCCACGCTTGGCAACGGCGGAGCAGCCCCCACCGGCGAACTCGCCAAAGCCATCGATGCCAAATTCGGCTCGCTTTCCACTTTCGAAGACAAATTGACTGTGGCCGCCATGGGCGTCTTTGGCAGTGGCTGGACCTGGCTAGTCAAGTTGCCGGATGGCACGCTGTCCATCGAGACCACGCCCAACCAGGACAGCCCGCTGACCGCGGGCCACAAGCCGATTCTTGCCATCGACGTATGGGAGCATGCCTACTACCTGAAATACCAGAACCGCCGTGCCGACTATGTGAAGGCATTTTTTCAGGTCCTGAACTGGGATTACGTGAGCGGCCTGTTCGTTCAGAAGGCTTAGGCGAGCAGTGCATCCAAATTTGCGCCAGGCAATCAGGCCCTTTGTGTTGTGCGCGGGAATGGCAGCCTGCTCAGCATTTGCCGGCTGCCACTCACCAACATCCCTCACCCCACAGCAAGCAGAAGGGAAGCACCTCTACCAGGTTCGATGTGCCCACTGCCATGAGGACAACGATCTGGCTCTTAAGAAAATACCGCCCAATCTCCGTGGTCTCTTCGACCACAAGACCTTGCCAAGTGGCGTTCCAGCTACCGATACAGCGGTGCGCCAAAATGTACTTGCGGGCAGAGGCATGATGCCCGGCTTTGCAGGACGATTTACCGATGAGCAGATGGCTGCCCTGCTGGCTTACTTGCATACCGGCCTGCGCTAGCGTCGGCCTTCGCAATATAAACCTCACTTACTCGTAACGAATTGCTGTCACAGGGTTCACGCTGGCGGCGCGACGGGCCGGAATCACGCAAGCAATTGCCGCCACCAGCGCGCCATGCTGGTCTTCGTCTTTATCCCAGATGCGGCCTTGAATCACCGGAATCCGCAGAGCCGGAAAGTACTCCAGGCTCACAAAGTTCAAGCGCGAGTGCACGTCTTGCGTTGCCGACTGTCCCTGAATCTCGAATGTTGTCCTGTTTCCGTTCGAGGGTGGCGTCGCGTTGGTCGAGAGTCCGGATATAGTTACGCCGGGCACTTCGGCTACCTTTGACCGCAGTTGTTCGAAGTAGTTCTTTCGCTCTTCCCAGGTTTTGTATGTGCCGTCGTGCACAGGAATCCCAACCGACATTACATTGTGCGGATCGTAGCCGAGCGGGATGTTCAGCATGTGGATGAATCCCTCAGTTGCAGCTCCAGCGCCGGCGAGCATCAGCAATGTAAGCGCGATCTGTCCCGCGATGAGCGCACTGTGTGTCCGGCGTCCTCGTACGCTGCCTGCCACCTTTCGGGTTGTCGACTGCAGCGCTTCGCTTGCATCGGTGCGAGCCAGGTGCAATGCGGGCCATAGGCCGAACAGCAGCCCCGTGCCAATGGCAAGTGCGGTGCTGAACAGAAGGACAGGCAGGTTGATATGGATGGCGGCTTCGTGCGGGAACGAATACCGGGGAAGACCGGCCACAATCGCGTCAAGCGACTTGTAGGCCAGCAGCACCCCAAGTGCGGCGCCGGTGAGCGAAAGCAGTAGCGACTCGGTGAGCAACTGCAGAACAATTCGACGCCGGCTGGCGCCAATCGCCGCGCGAATCGCGAACTCATGTTCGCGGGCGGTGGCGCGAGCCAGCAGCAGGATTGACACGTTGCCGCAACCAATCAGCAACAGAAAGGTGACTGCTCCGAAAAGCAGGTAGAGCGTCCCGCCCAGATCGTGGATGTAGTCCTCGTTGAGACCTCCAACATGAACGCGGAATTGCTGCTGCGGAAAATGCTTCGGAGTTTCCTTGGCGAATCGTTCGATCATCGGCTGCAAGGCAGCATCCGCCTGCGCGAGCGTTACGCCAGGTTTCAGGCGAGAGCCAACGTAGAAACCCAGTGCCTGGTCCTGCGTGACTTTCTGCGGCACATAAACATCGGAGTCGAACCAGGTAAACCTCGGCGCGGCCACTCCAACGATGGTGTAGTTTTTATGCACCATTTGCATCGTCTGACCCACGACAGCCGGGTTGCCCCCGAAGTGCCGCTTCCAGAACTTGTAGCTCAGCACCACCACCGGTTGCGGGTCCTGACCGAAAAGAGCATCAGAGGGCTGTAATCCGCGGCCCAGGAAGGCTGGAACGCCGAAATACTCAAATGCATTTGAGCTGAGGTAGCCTGCCTCGACGTTCTCGGGGAAGTCGCTTCCCGTCACAGTCAGACTCCAGTCGTCGGCCACAAAGGCGTCGTCGATGACTGGCGACTTCTTGAATTCTTGCCATTGCGTTCCCGTAAGCCCAAACCCGCGCGGTTCCTTGGATGACTCCTGCAAGCGCAGAGGGATCATGCGGTCGGCACCAGCGTAAGGATAGGGGTCTACGAGGATGGCGTAAACCACGCTGAAAACAGCCGTCGTGGCTCCGATCCCAAGCGCGAGGGAGACGACGGCGGTGAGCGTGAACCCCGGCATCTTGATGAGCTGCCGGAACCCGTAACGGACGTCCTGAAAGATTCTCTGCATTTGGAACTCCGACTTCAGGGAAATGAGCAAGCGCGGGGACTTGACGGTCGGCACGAAAAGACGCTGCACACCGGGCAGCACGTTTTGTGCCAACAAATTTTCTCCTAAGTTATTGGATCTACTAGAAGGGAAGTGTTACCGGGCGTCACGTCTGTCCGTTCTCGGCATTTAGGTGTTCATTATTGGACGATCGTCGCCCCAGCGCCGGGCTTCAGATTGGGCGAGTGGCCCTCTGGCAACGAATGTGACTCGAATCACGATATACTCGAAATGCTATGGCACCCGAAAAAACCTTCTACCTTGAAACATTCGGCTGCCAGATGAATGCCCATGACTCCGAGAAGGTCATTGGCACATTGCAGCAGCAAGGCTACCGCCAGGTCCCCACCGAAGAAGAAGCCGGTCTGATCCTCTACAACACCTGCTCCATCCGCGATAAGGCGGAGCAGAAGGTCTTTAACCGTCTCAATGACTACAAGAAACTGCATAAGGCAGGCAAACGCTTTGGCGTCCTGGGGTGCGTAGCCCAGCAGGAGGGCGAGAAGATCTTCGACAGGGCGCCCTATGTCTCGCTCGTCTCGGGTTCGGCTTCCTATCGCAAACTGCCTGAGATGCTGGTTCGCCTTGAAGCCGGGGAGAACCGGATTACAGGCCTGAACGACCGGCAAACTGACGAAACCTTCGAGACCGAGTTCACAGCCCGGCAGAACCCTTACCGCGGCTATATCACCATCATCGAAGGCTGCGACAA